>CBFIGT010000001.1:0-62889 GCA_965662175.1 Arcobacter sp.
TTTGGCCTTTTTTTATACTAAATAGCTCTCACTTAAGATTTTTATTATCTAACTTAAAATAAAATAAATATTGTAGTTTAATATAATTAATAAATTATAAATTTATTAAATAAGGAGTTCACATGGTAAAAGGTGTATGTCCAAAATGTGGAAGTATTAATAATCTTAGTCTTATAAGTATTGAGTCTAGTAATTGTATTTGTAATTCATGCTATTATACTGATTCTTTTAGAGTATTTCATAAGATAAAAGTTGGTGACATATTAGAAATAGAGAATAAAGTCTATTTATTGAAAGATGATGGCTTATATCAGCTTCAAAAACAGGTATTAAATACTTGTACACACAAAATAAAGAAGTTAGGTGATATAGTATCTAATCCAGAGTTTTTATATAGCTAAAATATTAGGAGCAAATTATGTATTTAGATAAGATTGGCTTATTTGTTTTATTTGGCTTAATATTATTTATGGCTTTAAGTTTTGTTGTAAAACATTTTATTAGGAATAAAAAGTAGAAGATTAATCTTCTACTCTTGAGTTCTTTTCTTCAATTCCTGAGATACCAAATCTTCTTGATAGTTCTTGTTTAATTCTATCAGGACTTATATTTTTACTAGCAAGTGCAACCATACAGTGATAAACTAAATCAGCACCCTCATATATAATCTCATTAGTATCATTATCTTTTACAGCAAAAGTAAATTCACCTGCTTCTTCAACTATTTTTTTGAGCATAGAGTTTTGTTTACCCTTTAGAAGTTTTGCTGTATATGATGTTTTAGGGTCATCATTTTTTCTTTCTTGAATAATATGGTAAAGAGTATCTATTACACTATAAGAAGCACTTGTATCTACTTTAATATCATCAATTATTTCATTTGTATCTAATTTTGTGAAGAAACAAGATTTTCTTCCTGTGTGACAAGCAACACCCTCTTGTTCAACTTTTAAAAGAAGAGTATCATTATCACAATCTATAAAAGTGTCAACTACTTTTTGTGTATGACCTGACTCTTCTCCTTTTTTCCATAATCTTTGTTTACTTCTACTAAAATAGTGAGCATAACCTGTTTTAAGTGTTAATTCTAATGCCTCTTTATTTGTATAAGCTAGCATCAAAACTTCATTTGTTGAAGAATCTTGTGTGATAACCGGTATTAAGTTATCCATTTTCTCCCAATCTATTTTATTTAATATCTCCATTTTTATTGCCTTAAAAGTTTTTTTCTAACTTGAATTTTATTTTCTCAAGCTCTTTTGTTTCTTTGTTAATATCTACATTAACATCAATATTTGTCTCTTTTTTCTCTTTGAGTATATTTTGTGTATTGCTAGTAGGTTTTGTGTAGTTATCTTTTGATTGATAGTTTTTTGGTACATCAATTTTGGTATTTACAAAATTATCAATTAAGTCAACTTTTTTATTCTCAATTTTTTTAGTATCAGTTTTTTCTTGAATAATATTTTCAGATTTTGTTTTTTCTTCAATATTAGGTTTTAATTCTGGTTTTATTTCATTTTTGGGAATAAAAAAATAGAGGGCAATTGCTATTAAAAGAATTAGTATAAGTAACTGTTTTTTCATATTTTAACAATAGAGTAGAAAATCTACTCTATTAATTATTTGTTGATTGCTGAATCTCTAGATTTATCTTTAGTATCTACCCAAATATTTGGAGTAGAACCACCAGGAGTTAAGAAGATTTTAGCATCTTTATTTTCTCTAAGTGCATCATTGAATTTACCTTGAATTTCAATTTGTTGCATTTGAAGTAAATTAGGTGTTAAAGATTTTGCTATTTCAATATTAGCAGCAGCTTGTGCTTTTGCTTCAATAGTTACAGCATCTGCTTTACCTTGTGCTTCAATTCTTTTTGCTTCAGCTTCCCCAGTTGCTTGCGCAGCTCTTTTTTCAGCCTCTTGTTTAGCTCTTAAAACTTCGTATCTAACTCTTTCAGACTCTTGATTTGCAATTTGAACTCTTTCAATTTGCTCTTTAATCTTAGTTGGTAATACTATCTCTCTTAATTGAACAGATTCAATAGATACAGGTCTTCCTTCTAAGTTTTCAATCTCAGTTCTTATACCATTTTCTATTAAAGTTGCAATTTCATTTCTTTTAGTTGGTAATGTTTCAGCATTAAATCCACCAACAACATTTCTAACAATATTTCTAACAACAGGATTTACGATTTTATCTTCCCATGAAAGACCCCAAGTTGCAATTGTAGATGGAGCACCTTGTGCTGTTAATCTATATTGAACTGTTAATTCAATAGAAACAGGTAATCCTCTTGCATCTAAAATATTAATTGCTGGATTAATTTTAATTCCAGAATCAAAACCACTCATCTCTTCGATTGATCTATAATTAATAAGTCTTACTTTTGTATCAACTACAATAACTTTTTGGAAAACAGGTAGGTAAAGGTGAAAACCTGGATTTAATGGCTCATCAGAGTATTTACCTGTTGTTGCTTTAATACCAACTTGTCCTGATTCAATAATCACAAATGGTTTAAATACAAAAAGTAAAGCAACTACAATTATAACTGCATATAATACACCAGCTTTTTTTCCAAAGTTTTTGAAAAATTCAGGTGGTTCAAATGGTGGTTGGTAGTTTCCTCCATCACCATTACTAGAACCTCCACCGTTGCTCTTTTGTCTATTTTTAAAATAATCATTATCTATTGGCATTTATATCCCTTAATTTTTTATACATTTTGGTTTCTTATTTTGAAACACAAAAGATAAAACTAAAATTTTATCTTTTGTATTTCAACTAAGTAGAAAACTCTACTTAGTTAATATATGTTAAATGTTTAAGATATTTTTCATTTTTACCTTGAACTATATCAAAATATCCCGATTGTAATTTTTCTGTAATTGGTCCTCTTTCACCTGCACCAATAATTCTACAATCAACTTCTCTAATAGGAGTAACTTCAACAGCTGTTCCTGTAAAGAATGCTTCATCAGCAATATAAATCTCTTCTCTTGTAATTCTTCTTCTAACAACTTCATAACCTAAATCTCTAGCTAAATCTATAACTGTAGCTTGAGTAATTGATTCTAAAGAGTTATCATTTGGAGGAGTTATAATTATACCATCTCTAACAATAAAGAAACAAGCCCCACTAGCTTCTGCTATATAACCTTGGTCATCTCTTAAAAGTGCTTCATCATATCCAGCTTCAACAGCTTCATATTTTGCCATTTGAGAGTTTAAGTAGTTAGCAACTGCTTTTGCTTTTCCCATACCTGAAGTATTTGGAGTTCTAGTCATTGATGAAATTTTTACTCTTACACCTTTTTTAAGACCCTCTTCACCTAAATATGCACCCCATTCCCAAGCTGAAATAGATACATTTACAGGTGCGTCTTTATGATAAAGTCCCATAACACCGTAACCTAAATAAACTAAAGGTCTAATATATGCACCTTCCGTTAACTCATTTTTTTGTAATAGCTCTACTTGAGCTTTATTTAATTCATCTTCAGAAAATGGTACATTCATTAATGTCATTTTTGAAGAGTTTAATAATCTTTTTGTATGTTCTTTTAATTTGAAAATAGCACATCTACCATCATGAGTTTTATATGCTTTTGTACCCTCAATAGCACCATTACCATAATGTAAAGTATGGCTTAACACATGAACTTTTGCATCATGCCAATCAACAAATTTACCATCCATCCAGATGTATTTTGCTTCTGTCATCCTATTTATCCTAATGTAAATTTTAGTGCTTAGTCTAGCTAAGTTTTTATTAAAAAAAAGTGAATTATAAAAATATATATAATTATAAAGAATACATATATAATGTAGATTAACTATATTTAAAAAATAAGTTTAATAATCTTTTGATATAGTTACATTATAAAAATTAATAAAAGAGATTGAAATGAGTCAACAAGAGTTTTGGAATCAAAAATTTTTAAGAGATGGTTATCTTTATGGTAAAGAACCAAATGAGTTTATTAAAAGTACTTACATAAACTTTAAAAAGAATCAAAGAGTTTTATGTTTAGGAGAGGGAGAGGGAAGAAATGCAGTTTTTTTAGCTAAAAAAGGTTATGAAGTAGCTGCTCTTGATGCTTCTGATATTGGCTTAAAAAAGTTGCAAACTTGGGCAAAAGAGTCTAATGTAAACGTAGATACAAAATGTATAGATATAAATGAATGGGTACCTACAAAAAAATATGGTGCTATTTTATTTACATTTATGCATTTAGATATATTAGAGCTTGAAAGAATAATTGAAAAAATTGAGGGAAGTTTGAAAGAGAAGGGATTTTTTGTAGCTGAAGTATTTTCAAAAAATCAAATAGATAAAAATAGCGGTGGTCCAAAAGATTTAAATCTTTTATATTCACTTGATGATTTTCAAAAATCTATAAAATCACTAAAAATACATAAACTAGAAGAGATAATAGTGGAGCTAAATGAGGGGAATGGGCATATTGGAGAAGCTAGTGTTATAAGACTTATAGCCCAAAAAGTTTAAAATTAACACTTTTTTAACTAACATTTTAGTACACTAAATTTTAAAATATTAAATAAATTACTTATAAAAAGATTGTAAAAAATGAAAAATAGAATTGATGAAATTATTAAAAACAGAGTATTGATTATTGATGGTGCAATGGGTACTCAGTTACAAATTGCTGATATAAAACATGAATCTTGGATGTATGAGGGCGAAGATTTAGAGGGTTGTAATGAACTTCTAAATGAAACTGCACCTGAAATCTTAGAGAATATTCACGATGCTTATGCTGCATCTGGTGCAAATTTAATTACTACAAATACATTTGGAACGATGCCTTGGGTTTTGGATGAGTATGGTATTGGAACTAAGGCTTATGAGTTATCAAAATTAGGAGCGCAACTTGTAAAAGAGTCGTGCAAAAAGTATGAAACAGCTGAAGAGCCTAGATTTTGTTTGGGTTCAATTGGACCTGGAACAAAACTTCCATCACTTGGACATATAAAATATGATGAGATGTATGAGGGATATAAAGAGGTTGCAAATGGACTTGCAGATGGTGGCTGTGATATATTTTTACTTGAAACTTGTCAAGATCCTTTGCAAATAAAAGCTGCACTTCATGCTTTAAATGACTCTCATCCTGAAATTCCTGTTATGGTATCTGTTACAATTGAGTTAAGTGGAACTATGTTAATAGGAACTGATGCTTTAACAATAGCTGCTATTATGGCTCCATTTAATATCTTATCTTTGGGATTTAACTGTGGTACAGGACCTAAACAAGTTTATAAACATGTAAAAACATTAAGTGAAGTTTGTAAGTTCCCAATCTCTGTTCATGCAAATGCGGGGCTTCCACAAAATAGAGGTGGACAAACATTTTATCCTATGGGACCTGATGAGTTTACCCAACTTCAAAAAAGTTTTTTAGATATTAATGGAGTTTCATTTTTAGGTGGTTGTTGTGGTACCACTCCTGAACATATTAAAGCTTTAGCAAATGAAGTTAAAGGAATAAAACCAAAAGCTCCTAGTGGATTTTTAAAAGCTTCATTGGCCTCTTTATTTAACACTGTTCCTCTAAAACAAGACCCAGCTCCACTTTTAATAGGTGAGCGTTCAAATGCAACAGGATCAAAGGCATTTAGAGAACTTTTAAAAGCAAATGATTATGAGGGAACATTAAGTGTTGGTCAACAGCAAGTAAGAGCTGGAGCTCATATTATTGATGTGAGTGTTGGATTTGCAGGGAGAGATGAAACAGGTGATATGGATAAGGTTGTTGAGCTTTACTCTCAAAAGGTTTCACTTCCTTTGATGCCAGATTCAACTCAAATATTAGCACTTGAAGCTGCCTTAAAACAAATCGGTGGAAGATGTATTATTAACTCTGTTAACCTTGAAGATGGAGAAGAGAAGTTTGATGCTGTTTGTAAGTTAGCCAAAAAATTTGGAGCAGCACTTGTTTGTCTTGTAATTGATGAAGTTGGAATGGCAAAATCAAAAGAGGATAAGATTAGAATTGCTGAGCGTATTTATGATTTATGTGTAAATAGACATGGTTTTAATCCAGAAGATTTAGTATTTGATATGCTTACATTTACTATTGGTTCAGGTGATGATGAGTATAGAACAGCTGGTATTGAAACTATGGAAGCTATTAGAGAGTTTCAGATTCTTCATCCTGAGGTTGGTACAACTTTAGGTTTATCAAATATCTCTTTTGGTCTTTCAACAAATGCTAGAATTTATCTAAACTCTATTTATTTGGATCATTGTGTAAGAGCTGGATTAACAAGTGCTATTGTAAATGTTAAACATATTTTACCTCTAAATAAAATATCAGAGGAAGATAGAAAAGCTTGTGATGATTTGATTTTTAATAATCAAGAGAATGGTGACCCATTATTTAAATTTATTGACCACTTTTCAAATGTAGAAGCTCAAGAAGATAAAAGTGATGAAGAGTTTCAAGCCATGGAGCCAATAGAGAAAGTTAAACAATTACTTTTAGATGGTGATAAAGATAGAATGTTACCACTTGTGGAAGAGTTAAGACATGAAGTTTTACCTGAAACAATAGTAAATGAGTGGCTAATTGATGGTATGAAAATAATTGGAGAGCTTTTTGGTTCAGGTCAAATGCAATTGCCATTTGTATTGCAAAGTGCTGAAACTATGAAAGCTACAGTTGATGCTTTAAATCCATATTTACCAAAAGAGGAAAAAGCTAGTGAAACAACACTTGTACTTGGTACTGTTAAAGGTGATGTTCATGATGTTGGTAAAAACTTAGTTGATATTATATTATCAAATAATGGATTTAAGGTTATAAATATAGGAATAAAAGCTGATATAAATGAGTTTATAATTGCTGTTCGTGAAAATAAAGCACAGGCTATTGGAATGAGTGGATTACTTGTAAAAAGTACAGCTGTTATGAAAGATAATCTTGAAGAGCTTAAAAAACAAGGTATTGATATTCCTGTACTTTTAGGAGGAGCTGCACTTACTAAATCATTTATAAATGAGTATTGTAGACCTTTATATGATGGTCCTATTTTTTATTGTAGAGATGCTTTTGATGGAGTTGTTTCTATGCAAAGAATAGAATCAGGTGATGAGAGAAATACAGCATTAGCAGCTGACTTAATAAATGAAGATGAGATTGTAAAAAAAGAGAAAGTAGAGGTTGTAATTCCTCCTTATGAAGAGATTGAATTACCTGAAAAGACAGCTTTTACTTTTCCACCATTTTGGGGAAGAGTATGCCAAAGTCCAACTATGCTAAATAAAGATTTGATTTTTTCTTGGATAAATCATAGGGTTTTATTTAGACAAAGATGGGGATATAAAAAAGGTGCTATGAATGCTAGTGAGTTTTTAGAGCATGAAGAGAATGTTGTAAGACCTTTATATGAAAAACATAAAGAGGAGTTTTTTACAAAAGATATTTTTGATCCAGTTGCTATTTATGGATATTATCCTTGTATTTCACATGATAATAAGCTTTATATTTTTGATGAAAGTTATGGATTTAATAGTGAAAAAGAGGCTCAAAATATACCAGCACTTGAAAAGGCTATAAAAGTTATGGAATTTCCAAGACAAACAAAAGCACCATATAGATGTATAGCTGATTTTTTTGCAAATGATAGACTTGATGTGGTTGCTTTTTCACTTGCTAGTACAGGACTTAAGATTACAGAGTATGAGGGTGAATTATATAAAAATAGTGAGTTTGCTAAATATCATCAAATTCATGGACTTGGAGTTGAGTTGGCAGAGGCTTTAGCTGAGGTAATTCATAAACAAGTTAGACTTGATTTAGATATAGTGCCAAAAGAGGGACATACTTTAAATGATGTTCAGATGAAACAGTATGTTGGATGTAGGTATTCACCTGGTTATGCAGCTTGTCCTGAGTTGGAGCAGAGTCAAGATATTTTTGATTTATTAAAACCTGAAGAGTTTGGGATAACACTAAGTGAGACTTTTCAAATAGACCCTGAGCAATCAACATGTGCAATTATAGTGCCACACCATAAAGCAAACTACTATAATATTTAGGATAAAATTTATTATATAAAAAATTAGGAATTAAACTTGTTAGATAAAATTTTAAATTTTTGTTTTAGTGTTTCTAAACAACCTGTACTTTTAAAAGATTTGTTGGTGGCAAATGTTCAACATAATGAAAAAATGCATGTTGATGCAGCTAAACTAGGGTTTAGATTAAAAATAAGTAGAGCATATATAGTATATATTCTACTTATATCAATGGTGGCTGTTCCTTTGGCTTTAATTACTCATGCGGTTTTTGCTAAAATAGATACTCACGCTTCAATTGTAGCTTCTATATTTTTCACTGCAATAATTTTTGTTTGTTTTAATTTCTTTAGAATTTGGATTAAAGATAAAATGGCAAATAAGGTTATAAGAAAAGCTTGGCAAATACATTTTCCATATTTTCCATATGATGAGTATAGATATAAAATAGAAGAGATTTTTCATAAAGCTATGAAAGATGAAATTCAGAAAAAA
Source organism: Arcobacter sp. (assembly GCA_965662175.1). Taxonomy (GTDB): domain Bacteria; phylum Campylobacterota; class Campylobacteria; order Campylobacterales; family Arcobacteraceae; genus Arcobacter. The sequence continues at coordinate 8,543 of CBFIGT010000001.1, forward strand.
GATTTAGAGAGATATATACTAGATAATTTAGTTCAAAACTAAACTATTTAGTATTAGTTTTCTAAATTAATCAAAAATAGCTTTTGCCTCTTTATTTCTTTGCTTTTTTAGTTCCATATCAATATATTTTGTATTCTTATAATCAATTTTATTTTTTAAGGCTATTGTCTGCTTTCTTTTTCCGCTTGGATTGATTTCATATATATAAAACCCAGCTTCGTACATAGATAATCTTACATTTGTTGATATTGAGTATGTTGTCATAATCATATTTTTTTTTGAAATAGAAAAAATATCTTTAAAATACTCAACACTCCAAAGCTCCTTATTTACCTCACTTGAGAAAGCATCTTGATAAATAATATCAAACTCTTTTAACTCTTTTAAACACTCTCTTGCATCACCTATTTTTATAGTGATTTCTATTTTTTCATCTTTATAATAAAAACTTTCAGAAAGAGTTCTTATGATTGATTTCATAAAATCAAACTCTTTTGGATAATCAAACTCTTTTAGGCTTTTAATTAAGTCCTCGTCAAGTTCAGGTGAGTATATCTCTAAATTAACATCAAGATTATGTTTTTTTACATAATAAATTGTAGAGAGAGTGTTATATCCAATTCCATAACAAATATCTAATATTTTTAGTTTAGTATTATTTTTAAAAAATGAAAATGCGGGAATAACATGTTTGTCTAAAGACTCTTTAATAGCCCCTGTTTTTAAATCATGAAAGTGTTGATTATATTTTTTTGAAAAAAGTGTATTTGAACCATCAATTGTTTGTATTGGATTATTCATATATTAAGTCAAAGATATTAGATTTCTCTAATATCTTTTTTGATTAGTTTCCTAACTCTTTTAGCTTTTCTTCAGGTAAGAAAAGCTCTTCATTTGACATAACACCAATCTCATGGCTTAAAATGTCTCGTGCAATATCTTTTGCTTCATCAAGTGAGTGCATTGCACAAGTTCCACATTGGTATAAGTTTAACTCAGGAATATCTTCTTGTTTTTCAACAGCTAAAACATCTTCCATAGCTTTCTTCCAAGCTTCCCCAACAGTTACTTCATCAGGATTACCAAGTAAACTCATATAAAATCCAGTTCGACAACCCATAGGCGAAACATCAATAATCTCAACTTTGTCTGAGTTTAAATGATTTCTAATAAATCCTGCAAAAAGATGCTCTAATGTGTGAATACCTTTTTCACTCATCATAGCTTCATTTGGAACATAAAATCTTAAATCAAATACAGTAATAATATCACCTGATGGTGACTTCATTGTTTTTGCAACTCTAACAGCTGGTGCTGGCATAATTGTATGGTCAACTCTAAAACTATCTAATAACGGCATAACTTTCCTTTTTTCTAGAAATAATCTATTTAATAGGGCCGATTATATCAAAAGTTTATTAAATAGAGAATAAGTTTAAATATTATGTTTATAACTATCAATTAGGGATTTTAAATATTTACTTGCTTTTACTTTTTGGTAATAAACAAAACCAATAACAAGAGCAACACCCATACCATATGTAAATAAAATAGCTAAAATAACTAAAATAGCAATTGCTAAAGTATCTAAAAGTTCACCATTTACTATAATCTCACCAGCTTTTTTATTTGCTTGAAATTCTATGTTTAAATTATATTTTGTTAAGTGTTTACGTGACACTTGTTTATTGTAAGTCTATTTTTTTCTATTGTGTTTTCATACTCTTTATTTTTTTGTAGTTCTGTTTTTATAAACTGAAATAAACCATCTTTTTCCTCTTTTGATTTTATCTCTTTTGTAAATTGAATATCAAACATTCCCATTTTAAGCCCTATTTTTATTTTTAGTATAACAAAAATAGTAAATAGTTTATGTTTAATTATGTATATTAAATATACTTTTCACTATCATATAAATTAATATTTATTAAGATGATAAAAGGTTATTATGAAAGAGCATAATTATTTTAAATTGAATAAATTAGATGATAATAGTTTTAAATTGATTTTATTTAATAACTGGAATAAAAGTACTCTTTTAAAAAATATTAATGCCTTGGAAAAATCTAAGATACCTAAAAATGCAACTTTAAGTGTTGATTTTAAAGAGTTAAAAGAGTGTGATTCTTCTGCTATTATTTATCTTATCTCTTTTTTTAAAAGTTTTAAAAATGAAGTAACAATTCAAAATCTTTTAAATCATGAAAAAATCTATCAATTTTATGAAAAACATTATCAAGATAATAACTCTAAAGTTAAAGAAAAAACTCATTTTATAGAGAATATTGGAAAAAAAGCTTATGAAATATATCTTTCAAGTGTAAACTTTATAGAGTTCGTGGGAAAGGTATTTTACTTTTTTATTTATTCACTTATGCACCCTCGTAAAATGAGATTAATAGCGATGTTTAAATACATCGATACTTCGGCTGTAAATGCTTTGTTTATAGTGGGAATTACCTCTTTTTTAGTTGGGGTTGTGATTGCTTATCAAGGGGCTGTTCAGCTTGAAAAGTTTGGAGCAAATATTTTTATTGTGGAGATGATTTCCATAACTATGTTTAGAGAAATTGCTCCACTTGTAACAGCTATTGTAATAGCTGGACGAAGTGCTAGTTCTTATACTGCTGAGATTGGGGCTATGAAAATCACTGAAGAGATTGATGCTATGCGTATTATGAACTTTGAACCAACTCTCTTTTTGACACTTCCTAGGGTTTTTGCACTTGTGATATCTTTACCTTTATTGGTGTTTTTTGCAGATATTGTTGGTGTTTTTGGTGGTATGGTTATTGCTTATATTGATTTGGATGTGACTTTTTGGGAGTTTATAAATAGGTTAGGGCAAGAGATACCTTTAAAGCATCTATTGCTTGGAGTTTTCAAAGCTATATTTTTTGGAATTGCTATAGCTCTTATTGGATGTTATAGAGGTTTTCAAGTGGAAAATAATACTACAAGTATTGGTAAATATACGACCATAAGTGTTGTAAATGCTATATTTGTAGTAATAGCTTTAAACGCTATTTTTTCTGTTATATTTACAGAGATTGGGATTTAATGAGTATCATAAAAGTAAATAATCTTACAACAAGTTTTGGTGAAAATTTAGTACATGATAATATCTCTTTTTCTATAAATGAAAAAGAGATATTTGGAATAGTTGGTGGAAGTGGTGCTGGAAAAAGTGTACTTGTAAAACAGATTGTTATGTTAAATGAGATTCAAAATGGAACTATAAAGATTTTTGATAAAGATATCTCAAACTTGAATATGGAAGATAATCAAAAGATAAAACAGCAGTTCTCTTATCTTTTTCAGTTTGGGGCTTTGTACTCTTTTTTAAATGTGATTGAAAATATTTCAGTTATGTTAAAAGAGTATACAGCTTTACCAAAAGATTTGATAGAAAAGATTGCTTATACAAACTTGGAGATAGTAGGTCTGCCAAAATCTAGTGCTTTACTTTATCCCTCACAATTAAGTGGTGGGATGAAAAAAAGAGTTGCTTTGGCAAGAGCTATTGCCATGCAACCTAAAATTCTATTTTTAGATGAGCCTACGAGTGGACTTGACCCTGCTAGTACTGAAAAGATAAATGAGTTAATAATATATTTACGAGATATCTTAAATATGACAATAGTTATAATAACTCACGATTTAGGAACAATCAAAACAGTTTTAGATAGATTTATAATATTGAAAAAAGATATTATCTTTAATGGTAATATAATAGAGGCTAGTAATTCAGAAAATGAGTTTATAAAAGAGTTTTTAACAAAAAAGAGAGATGATTAAATGGATACTAAAATTAACTTTTTTAAAATAGGTATTTTTATAGTAGTTTCAACTATGCTACTTCTTGGGGCTATATTTTGGCTAGGAAAGTATGGTTTTGAAGAGAAAAAATATGATACTTATGCCATATATTTTAAAGAGTCTATTTCAGGATTAAATATTGGCTCTTCTATAAAATACAAAGGTTATGAAGTTGGAAGTGTTGATGAAATAAAGATTAATCCTAATAACTCAGAAGAGATACAATTAAACGTAGTAATAAAAAAAGATACACCAATAAAAGAGGATAGTTATGCTGTTTTAGGAAACTTAGGAATTACAGGTCTTAAATATGTTGAGTTAAAAGGTGGAAGTAATGATTCAAAGCTTTTAACAATAAATAAAGATGGGCCAACAATAATTCCCTCAAAACCCTCACTTTTTGCTTCCCTTGAAGAGTCTACACAAGATATCACAAAAGAGTTAACTTTGGTTTTGACTCAATTTAAAAAATTTTTAAATGATGAAAATATAGAGAACTTCTCTCAAACCCTTATAAATACAAAAAATAGTATGGGAAATATTGAAGAAATCTCTTTAAGTATAAAAGAGAAACAAAATCTAATAGATGAACTTTTTATAAATTTTAACAATTTTGCAAAAGTAGGTAGTGAGTCTTTTGAAAGTATGAAAACATCAGCCTCAACAGTAAAAAGTTCAGCTGCCCAATTTCAACAATTATCTAAAAAACTTTTAGAGCTTATAGAGGAGGGTTCTTTTGATATAAAAGAGTTATCCCAAGAGAGTTTTGATAAGTTAAATATTGTTTTAGATAGTTTAGAAGATAGCTTAGAAGATAGTCAGAAATTAATAGATAATTTAAATGAAAGCCCAAGTGATATACTTTTTAAACATAAAGATATTAAATATGGACCAGGAGAAATAGATGAAAAATAGTATAAAAATTCTTTTTACCTTACTTGTTGTGTCGTTTTTTACAGCTTGTAGTTTTAAACAAAATGTTTTAAATATAAATCATTATGCTATTGCTTTTTCTTCAAACAATCAAATTTTAGAAAATAGCTCAAAATCAATCTATATAGAAAAACCAGAGGTAAATAAGAGTTTTAATACAAATGCCATACTCTACTCTTCAAAACTATATTTATTTGAAGAGTATGCAAAAAATAGATGGATAAATCAGCCAAAATACATGATTCATGATAATTTAACTCAAACTTTTGAGAAGAGTAATATTTTTAAATTTGTATTACAAAAAAAATCAAATATTGATTTTGACTATTCTTTAAAAACAAATATATCAACTTTATATCATAAAATAGAAGTAGATAAATCTTTTGCTATTTTAAAAATTAGATTTGATTTAATATCTGGAAAAAAGTATATAAAAACATATAGTTATGATAAAAAGCTTTTATGTGATAGTACAGATGCCTATGGTTTTGTACTTGCCTTAAATAAGGCTTTTGCTGAGGTAGTTAATGATTTAACAACACAAATTAAAAGTGAAATTAAAGATTAATAGATATTTTTTCTAACCATTTTTTTAAAGGCTTTCATATGAACTTTTAGCATCTTAGGAATAATATCCTCTTTGCAAGCGTGAACAATATTTGCAAGTTCAGGTTTAGAGTATATTGTATTTCTATCTCTTGCTAATAAAATCAATCGATTCATATCATCATCTAAAACTATATCTTTTCTATCGCAAATAGCATCATAAACATAAAAAAACATTCTTCTCTCTTCACTAGACATTTGACAAGAGTCATCTAACATCTTAAGTGCTAGTTTTCCAGCATACTCTACTTCAATATCTTCAAATTTATAAGTAAGTGCCCAGTTATAGGCTTTTTCTAAAATATCCATACTATAATCCTCTTTTATTAAGGTGGGAAACTAAATCACTATCCATACTAAGTAAATGCACATCAAACCAATATGGAAGTTTTTCAATATAATATGCCTTTAGCATTTTTTGACCAAATTTTGAATTGGAGTTTTTTAAAAAATACTCCATTTCCATTAAGACTTTTTTATGTTCATCTTTATGCTCTTTTTTTGTTGGATAATCATACTTATCCATTAACTCTTCTTCATGGGCAAAATGGTTTTTACTATGTGATAATAGTTCTCTACTTTTATTGATAATCGAATTAATAGAGTCTAAATCTACACTATTGTAAATATCAATAAACTCATGGTGTAAGTTATCAATCTCATTTTGTTTTAGTATATGTTTTTTATTGTCAAAGTTTATTATATTTTTCATTTATTTGTTTATGCAAGTTTTATTCCAAGTTTATTATAAGGCTAGTTTTGATAAAAAATTATAAAGGAAAAATATGAAATTTGATAAATTATATAGTGGTAAATTAATTAAAAGATATAAAAGATTTTTGGCAGATATTATTTTAGAAGATGGCAAAGAGATAACAGCTCATGTTCCAAATAGTGGGGCTATGACCTCTTGTATAGAAGAAAATTGTGATGTTTGGGTAACTTTTCATGATAATCCAAAAAGAAAATTAAAATATACATTAGAGCTTACAAAAATGGGTGAAAACTTAATTTGCACAAATACAGGTGTTGCAAATAAAATTGCAATAGAAGCCATAGAAAATGGAGTGATAAAAGAGCTTCAATCTTATAGTTCATTAAAGCCTGAACAAAAGTATGGAGTAAATAGTAGAATTGATATTTTGTTAGAAAATGAAAATGAAAAATGTTATGTGGAGGTTAAAAGCGTAAGTTTAAGAGTTGAGAATAGTTTAGCTTTTCCTGATGCTGTTACTACAAGAGGAAAAAAACATTTGGATGAACTAGTATCTATGATAGAAGAAGGGCATAGAGCTGTTATGTTATATGTTATTCAAAGAACTGATGATTTGCCATTTAGAATTGCAAATGAGATTGATAAAAAATATTTTGAAGCATTTAATGAAGCTAGAAGAAAAGGTGTTGAAGTTTTAGTTTATCAATCGGATATTAGTTTTGATGAGATAAATATAAAAAAATCTATTAATTTTTAGGCAAAAAAAAAGAGGCTTCGCGGGCCTCTTTTTTAGGAGAAAAATGAAAAAAGACGTTCGTAATTCGTCTTGTAAAGTAATTATAACAAGTGATGATAAATGGATAAATAATAAAAGGTTAATGAAAAGATAATAGAAGAGTTTTTTTTATGACTTTAAAATTTTAGTGGGTTTCCCCACCAAAATCTTTAAGCTTCAACTGTTTCTAATTCATCAGAATAATCAGCTGCCGCCATTCTTGTAAGTTGTCTATATCTATATTGTGCCTCTTTTTTATTTTGTTCTAATAAAAACTGTGCATGTTCAGGGTTTAGTTTTTTTAGAGATCTATATCTATTTTCTCTTAATAAGAACTCTTCATATCTATCCCAGTTTGGTTTTTTACCAGCTATTTTAATTGGATTTTTACCCTCTTCGATTTTTCTAGGATCAAATGTATAAATTGGCCAGTAACCACAATCAGTTGCTAATTGTCCTTGGTCAACTGATTTCATCAATCCACCTTGAATACCATGTGCAATACAAGGTGAGTATGCAATAATTAATGATGGTCCATCATACTCTTCAGCCTCTTTCATAGCCTGAGCTGTTTGTTTTTGACTAGCTCTTGAGTTGATTTGTGCAACATAAATATTTCCATAAGTCATAGAGATATAACCTAAGTCTTTTTTAGCATTTGGTTTACCATCATTTGTAAAATCAGCAATAGAACCTGTTCTTGCTGCTTTTGATGATTGTCCTCCTGTATTTGAGTAAACTTCAGTATCAACAACTAAAACATTTACATTTTCACCAGTTGAAAGAACATGGTCAAGTCCACCATAACCAATATCATAAGCCCAACCATCTCCACCAATCATCCATTGAGATTTTCTAACAATATATTTTTTAAGAGAAAGTAAATCTTTTACGCCAGGTAAATCTTGGTTTTGCTCTAATTGAGGAACTAATTTATCTCTAATCTCTTGAGTTCTTTTTCCATTTGATCTATTTTCTAACCACTCTTTATATAATACTTTAAGTGGATTAGATACCTCTTCCATACTCTCTTTCATGATAGTACCAATTCTATTTCTAATAGTTTCATTAGCAGCATGCATACCATAACCAAACTCAGCTGTATCTTCAAATAATGAGTTTGCCCATGCAGGACCTTCACCTTTGTCATTTTTAGTATATGGAGTTGATGGCGCTGATGCTGAATATATTGATGTACATCCAGTAGCATTTGCAATCATCATTCTATCCCCAAACATTTGAGTAGCTAATGTGATATATGGAGTTTCTCCACATCCAGGACAGGCACTATGGAACTCAAATAAAGGTTTAGCAAATTGAGAACCTTTTAATGTATCTTTAGCAATTAAGTAATCTTTGTATGTTACATCATTAAATAAGTAATCTGCATTTTCTTGCTCACCATCATCAGCTTCTTGTGCATATGGAACCATTTTAAGAGATTTTTCAGCAGTTGGACAAATATCAACACAAACATTACAACCCGTACAATCTAAAATCGATACTTGGATTTTGTATTTTAATCCTTGATTTTTTAGACCTTTTCCTGTTGCATCAATAGAGTATTTCTTAACTCCCTCAGGAGCATTTTCATACTCTTGTTCATCTAATAAAAATGGTCTAATAACAGCATGTGGACACTCAAAGGCACATTGGTTACATTGGATACAAGTCTCTTCATTCCACTCAGGAACCATTGTAGCAATTCCTCTTTTTTCATATTTAGTAGAACCGTTTTCAAAAGTACCATCTTCTCTACCTGCAAAAATTGAAACAGGTAAAGTATCCCCTTTTGCTGCATTTACAACTTTTGCAAAGTTTTCAACAAAATCAGAACCTTTATAGTTTGAGTTAACTACTAAAGGACCAGCTTGGATATTTGCCCATGAAGAATCAACAGTAACTTTTTCAATTCCACCCTCACCAGCATCAATTGCTGCGTAGTTCATTTTTACAATCTCTTCACCTTTGTTTCCATAGGCTTTTTCAGCATACTCTTTCATATACTCTTTTGCTGTTTCATAATCAATTACATTTGCAAGTTTAAAAAATGCAGCTTGCATAATTGTATTTGTTCTTGTTCCTAATCCAATATCACGTGCTAATTTTGTTGCATTGATAATATAAAAGTTAACTTTTTTATCTGCTAAGATTTTTTTAACCCTATCAGGGATTCTAGGAATTAAATCTTCAGGTGAATAGATTGAGTTAAGTAAGAAAGTTCCTCCCTCTCTAATTTTGTCAATAACTTCATATTGCTCTAAATATACCTCTTTTGAACATGCAACAAAACTAGGTGTTGATACAAGATAAGTTGAGCGAATTGGGTTTTTAGAGAATCTTAAGTGTGATCTTGTATATCCACCTGATTTTTTTGAATCATATGCAAAATATGCTTGTGCATACATATCTGTTTTATCACCAATAATTTTTACAGAGTTTTTGTTAGCTCCAACAGTACCATCAGCACCTAAACCATAAAATAGACACTCATTTACATCTTCAACAACAGCAATATTTTCACCAACATCAATTGAAGTAAATGTTACATCATCATTAATACCAACAGTAAAGTGATCTTTAGGTTCCTCTTTTGCTAAATTATCATATAAAGCAATAATTTGTGCAGGTGGAACATCTTTTGAAGATAATCCATATCTACCACCAATAATTTTAGGTTGTTTTTTTTCTCCGTAGAATACAGATTTAATATCTAAAAATAGTGGCTCACCTAAACTTCCTGGCTCTTTTGTTCTATCAATTACACAAATTCTTTCTACAGAATCAGGTAATACATTCATAAAGTATTTAGTTGAAAATGGTCTATAAAGATGAACTGTTAATAAACCAACTTTTCTACCCTCTACTTTTGTTAAGTAATCAATTGTTTCTTTGATTGTTTCAGTTACAGAACCCATAGCAATAATTATATCAGTTGCATCAGAAGCTCCATAATAAGTAAATGGTGCATAATCTCTACCTGTTACTTTAGAGATTTCTTGCATATAATCATTTACAATATCAGGAATAGCATCATAAAATTTATTTGAAGCTTCTCTTCCTTGGAAATAGATATCATCATTTTGAGCTGTTCCTCTTGTAATTGGTGATTCAGGATTTAAAGAGGTATCTCTAAATTTTTGAACAGCCTCTTTATCTAATAATTTATCAAATACATCATAATCCATAACTTCAACTTTGTTGATTTCATGTGAAGTTCTAAATCCATCAAAGAAGTGCATAAATGGAACTCTACCTTTAATTGCTGCTAAGTGAGCAACTCCACCTATATCCATAACTTCTTGAACAGAACCTGTTGCTAGCATTGCAAAACCAGTTGCACGTGCTGACATAACATCTTGATGATCTCCAAAAATTGATAATGCATGAGCTGCTAATGCACGTGCTGATACATGAATAACCCCAGGTAAAAGTTGCCCCGCCACTTTATACATATTTGGGATTTTTAATAAAAGACCTTGAGATGCTGTATATGTTGTTGTAAGTGCCCCCGCTTGTAGTGATCCATGAAATGTACCTGCTGCCCCCGCTTCAGATTGCATTTCAATAACCTTTACAGTCGAACCAAATAGATTTTTCTTACCTTGAGTTGCCCACTTCTCAGTATTATCACCCATTTGAGACGAAGGAGTAATAGGATAAACTCCAGCTACTTCTGTGAAAGCATATGACACATATGCAGCTGCTTCATTACCATCCATTGTTGCGAATTTTTTTGACATACTAATTCCTTTAATCTTTATTTATCATATTAAGCAATCTAAACGAGTTATAATTATAATTAATAATTATAACTAATTATTTAACATTTGTTTATTTTAAGATTAAAGAATTTAAAACAATATTAATTTGAGGAGTTGTTTATGGATAGTTTCTTAATAAGTTTTACAGCTTCTAAAGAATTTTTACTAATAAATGAAGTATATTGTTTTAAATCATCTTCACTTCCATATCCACATAAAACACCCACAGAGTTTACTCCAGCGCTATTTGCGGCTAAAATATCTAGTTGAGTATCTCCTATCATCCATATATTTGAAGTTTTTCCAATCTTCATTTGATCTAAAGTTATTAAAATAGGTTCAGGATGGGGTTTTGGATTTTCAACATGTTCACGACCTGTTATAATTTCAAAATATTTTAAAATGCCAAAATGTTCAAGAAGTGGTATTGTATAAGCACCTGTTTTTGTTGTAACAACAGATAATCTTGCAAATTTACTTGCATACTCTAATGTCTCTATTGCATCACATAAAAGAAGAGTTTTTTCAGTTGATATTTTTCTATATCTCTCTTTATAAGCATGTACAAAATCCCAAACAACATCTTCATCTATTCCTAGGTCCAAAAACATAATATCTAAAGGATGACCTATTAAATCCATAATATCTTTATCTGTTCCTTTAAAATCATAATTCATCTCTTTGAAAGCATGATGAAATGTAGATACAATAGCCTCTGTGGAATCAATTAGTGTTCCATCTAAATCAAATAGTATAATATTTTCCAATTTCTAATTCTCCTCAATTTCCCAATCTTTTTGATTATGCATAATGCCTATAAAAGATGGGTTTATATTTTTTATTTTTTTACTTACAACACTTATAGAGTTAGGAATATATAAAAATAAGTATGGTGTATCATCTGCAATTATTTTAAATAGTTTTTTATAAATTTTTCCTAATTCCTCTCTATTTACAGTACTTGTTCCTTTTTCAATTAATTCATCAACCTCTTTATTACTATATCCAACTAGGTTAAAAGCACCTGTTTTTCTTGAGTCACTATGCCATAAAGGATAAGCATCAGGCATAAGAGATAAACTCCAACCAAGAACAACAGCTTCAAAATTTCTTGGATGAACAACTGTATTTAAAAAGGCTTGCCACTCCATTACTCTAATTTTCATCTTAACACCAATTTTTGCTAATTGATATTGAATAATTTGGGTAGCATTTATTCTAGTTTCATTACCTGTATTTGTAATAACTTCAAACTCAAATGGATTTTTTTCATTATAACCCGCTTTTTCTAGAAGCTCTTTTGCTTTTGATAAGTCTTGTTTTATCTCTTTAATTTCACTATTAAAAGCGAAACTTCCAGGTAAAAAAGGTCCATTACAAACTTTTCCATGACCAAAGAAAAGTATATCTACTATCTCTTTTCTATTTATGGCCATTGATAAGGCTTTTCTTACATTTATATCTTGAAATTTTTTATTGTTTAAATTAAAGCCTAAATAGCTATATGCAAAACTAGGTTTTTCAATAATTTGATAATTTTTCAAAAACTCATCATCAATTTGTCTATCTATTTGAAGAGGAGTTAATCCTCCAACATCAATTTTTCCTTGTTTTAAAAATAAAAATGCAGTACTAGGATCAGGTAAGAATTTATAATGAATTTCATCAATCTTTGGACGACCATCATAAAAATTATCATTAGCAAATAGTTTAATATCGCTTCCCACTTTAAAGCTATCTAATTTATAAGAGCCTGTTCCAATTGGGTTTTTATTAAAAGAGCTTGTCATTAAATTATCTTCATTTTCAAGAATATGTTTTGGTAAAATTCCTACCATCCAAATTTCCAAGGCTTTAAAGTAGGGCTTTTTGTATATTACTTCAAGTGTATAATCATCAATTTTCTTTAACTCTTCTACCTCTTTAAAGTTAGATTTAATTGATGTAAAAACTTTTGGGTCATGTATCATTTTATATGTAAATAGAACATCATCAGCATTAAACTTTTTTCCATCATGCCATAAAACATTTTTTCGTAACTTTATAAGTAAGTTAGTATCTGTTTTAAACTCAAAAGATGATGCCAAATCACCTACTATATTTCCATCTTTATCATATTTAAACATACCATTAAAGAGCCAATCAGATATCTCGCTACTTGCGCTGTCATTTGCTAATATTGGATTTAGTCTACTTGGACTTGAGGAGATAGAGAGGTTTAATGTACTTGAAAATAAGTTAATAAAAACTATTGAGAGTATAAGTATTTTTTTCATATGAGATTTTATCAAAAAATGCATAAAAAAAGGAGCCACTTTCGTAGCTCCTTTGAAATAGTAAAAGTAAAACTTTTGAAAATACCAATTATCTTTTTCGAGGAAACGTTTAAAGTTTCTAACGAAAATATTACTATTAACGTTTTGAGAATTGAGTAGATTTTCTTGCTTTTTTCTTTCCGTATTTTTTTCTTTCAACAGATCTAGCATCTCTTGTTAATAAACCATAAGGTTTTAAGATTGCTCTAAATTGCTCATCAAAAGCAACTAAAGCTCTAGAAATACCATGTCTAGCTGCATCAGCTTGAGCTGAATAACCACCACCTAAAGTGTTGATTACTAAGTTTACAGAAGTCTCTTGTTTAGCTACTTCAAGTGGTTGCATAACTCTTTTTTTGATAGACTCGTGTCCACCTAACCATGCGTCTAAAGATTGACCGTTAATTATAAGTTGTCCGTTACCAGCTTCTAACCATACTTTTGCGATAGAAGTTTTTCTTCTTCCAGTTGCGTATACTTTTGCCATTAGTCTTATCCTTTAATTTGCGCAGTGTGAGGGTGCTCGCTACCTGCATATACTTTTAATTTTTTTAACATTTCTTTACCAAGTTTAGTTTTTGGTAACATACCTCTTGCAGCTAATTTGTATAACTTTTCAGGGTTCTTTTCAAACATCTCAGACATTTTGTGAGTCTTAGTACTACCAAAGTATCCAGAGTGAGTATAATAATTTTTAGTTTCTAGTTTATTCCCAGAAAATTTTGCTTTAGTAGCATTGATAATAATTACGTTATCTCCACAGTCTACATGAGGAGTATAATTAGTTTTATTCTTACCTCTTAAGATTGTAGCAACTTCAGTAATAATTCTACCGAAAACTTTGTCAGTAGCGTCGATTACAATCCAATCTCTATTGATTTCATTGGCTTTTGCCATTTGAGTAAATTTCATCTATTTTCTCCGATTTAATTAATGAGGTGAAATAATAGTGAATAAAAGCTTTGAAATAACTTAAATTAAGTAGTATTTAATATTTAATTGTAAATTCAGAACCAATGCCGTATTTTGAGTTGATTTCTAGTGTAAAATTATGCAAATGTATAATTTTGTGGACTATATAAAGACCTAAACCTAATGAGTTATTCCAGCCATTATGTGAAACCCTATAAAATTTTTTGGTAATTTTTAAAAGTTCAGCCTCTGATATACCAATACCTTTATCAATAACATGCAAACTATTTTGTTCAATTCTTACTATTACTAGCTCTTCTGAGTATTTTAGTGCATTTTCAATTAAATTTGAAATAACCATATTTAATAAAGTTTCATCTGCTTTTATTACTGTTTCTAAACCCTCTATTACAACTTGTCTGTTATGATATTTATCATTTAAATCGTTGATTATAGTTTTACATAGATTATTTAGATTTACATCTTTTAGTTCTAGTTTCTCTTTTTCTTCTTCAAGTTTTAATGCAACTCTTAATTTATCAATAATTAGTGTCATTTTGTTTGCATTTGAATTGATTTTTTCTAAAAATTTATCTCTCATAGATTTAGGTAAATCTTTATCATTTTGTAGTGTTTGTACATATCCTGTAATTATTGCTATTGGGTTTTTAAACTCATGGGAAATAGCACTAATAATCTCATCTTTTTGTTTATTTGCTAATTTTAATTTCGCTGTGTGCTTAGCTTTTAACTTCTCTTTTTTTGAAAGTTTTAATGCAACCTTGTTTAAAAGTCTATTTATTGAGTGAAACTCTTGGGTATAAAACGAAGAGATAGTAGTTGGCTCTTTTTTCTTTGTTAAATTAATCAAAAAAGATAAGATACTATTTGTCTCTTTTTGTATTTTTTTAGATATTAAATAAGAAACAATAAATGCTAAAAATAGAAAAATAGAAAAAATAGCAATTATTTGTAAAGTTAGTTTTAAAAAGTTGTTATTAATAATATCAATATCTTGTGAAATACGTAAATAATAATCAATTTTATCTATTGTAACTTCTTTTGCTACGTATAAAAGGTCTTTATTTATAGTATCTGAGTGTCTAATTACTCTACCATAAGAGTTATATTTAGCTTTTATTATCTCTTCTCTATTAAGATGATTTTCCATTGTCTCTTTATCTTCATGGGTTTCGGCTAAAACTTTTCCTGATAAATCAATTAGTGTAATTCTAAGGTTTGTAGATTTTTTGATTTTTGTTAATTTTTCATCTATCTTTTCAAGATTTTGTAAAGAGATTGAAAGGGTGTCTATATTAGATAAAATATTTTTTTCTATTTGGGCAAGATAAATTGATTTTGACCAAAAATATACAACTATAGAGGTTATTACTAAAATAGTAAAAAATATAATTGTAAAACTTCGAAGAAAAAGCTGGTGAATTTTTAGCAAAACATATACCCCTCACCACGAATTGATTTTATATACTCTTTTTTTCCATCTGGGTCAATTTTTGTTTTTAATCTTTTAACAGCCACATTTACAGTTTTTAGTTTTTTGTCTAAAGAGTCTTTCCATACACTATTTAAAAGATACTCTCTTGTTAATAAAATATCTTTATTTTTAATAAACTCTAAAAGTAAATCTCTCTCTAAATTTGTAAGTTCAATCTTTTCATCATCTATATAAAAGCTTTTATTTGTTTTTTTATAAGTAATATCTTTTATTTTTAGAATTTCTACATCTTTTTTCATACGTTTTATAACAGCTTTAACTCTGGCAACTAACTCTTTTAAGTTAAAAGGTTTTGTAATATAATCATCAGCATATTTATCAAAGCCATCAAGAATATCTTCATCTTTATCTTTTGCACTTACATAAATAACAGGAATATCATAACCTTTTGATTTAATATCACTTATAAAATGACTACCCTCAATTCCAGGTAAGTTTCTATCCATAAGAATTAAGTCAATACTCTCTTCATCAAGCAACTAATATAACTTTTGAGAAATATTTAAAAATCCAATTGTCTCAAAATTCTCTTTTTGTAGGGTATATTCAAGAAGTTCTAAAATATCTATTTCATCTTCTACAATTAGTATGGTGCTATTTTTCAAGTTTATCCTTATTTATTAAAGCAGTGTAAGAGTTTCTAAAGAAAATTTTATCGAAAATATTCTAAATACAAATAAGATAAAGATTATAAATAATAGAATATTATTGCAATCTTTATCTTTATTTTAAACTAAAAGATTATTGTTCAAGTTCTCCACCAACTTCTGCAAAAAGAAGTAAGTTTGCAATTGAAACAGCTCTATCTGATGTTTTAGCTAGTTTTCTTAATGATGTTAAAATATCAAAATACTCTTTTGATAGTTCAAGGTTTTTAGCAATTAGTTTTAAGATATTTTTTTCAACCATTGCATATAAGTCATCTGTTTTACTCTCTTCAACAATTACTCTTTGATATTTCTCTTCAACATGAACTTTTGAATCTTCTTTAACTATTTGCATTGCTGTTTGTAAAGATAAAACAGCTGATTTTAGTAAAGGAATAGCAAACTCTAAAATAGTTTTAGTATTTAAATCTTCTGAAAAAGAGTTTCTAAATACCTTTGCAAACTCTTTTGTATTACTTCCAGCTCTAACTAATTCATTTGTAATTTTTAAATAAGAGACTAACTCTCTTAAATCTTTTGCTTCAGGTGAATAAAGTGCTAGTGCTGTAACAATAGAGTTATCTATATCATTTGATTTTTTTGCTAATTTCTTTAATGAAAATGCAGCATCTTTTAAATCACTAATATTATCACTTTTTAAAGCTTTTAGCGATATCTCTAGTGATTCAATTACTGTATTTCCAATAGATAATAAATCATCTTGGATTTGCGTTCTTTTATTTTCATATACTTTTAACATTAACCGAATCTCCCCGTAATATAATCTTCTGTTTTTTTATTGTTTGGATTTACAAATATTGTTTCTGTTTCATCATACTCTATTAGTTTTCCTAAGTGAAAAAATGCCGTATAATCAGCAACTCTTGCTGCTTGTTGCATATTATGTGTAACTGTAATAATTGTATAATCTTTTTTAAGCTCTAACATAAGTGCTTCAATTTTCTCAGTTGAAATTGGGTCAAGTGCAGATGTTGGTTCATCCATTAAAATAACCTCAGGTTTAACAGCAATTGTTCTTGCAATACATAATCTTTGTTGTTGACCACCTGATAGTGAAGTCCCTGGTGTATTTAACTTATCTTTAACCTCTTCCCATAATCCAGCTTTTACTAAAGATGTTTTAACTAACTCATCACACTCTTTACCTTTTTTTACTAAGCTATGTTTTAAAGGTGCATAGGCAACATTATCATAAATAGATTTTGGAAAAGGATTTGGTTGTTGAAAAACCATTCCTATTTTTTTTCTAACACTAACTTCATCAACATCTTTATCATAAATATTTTTATCTTCAATTACAATTTCACCATCAATTTTAACTGAACTTATTAAATCATTCATTCTATTAATACATCTTAAAAATGTAGATTTTCCACAACCTGATGGCCCAATTAGTGCTGTAATTTTATTTTCATATAAATCTACACTTATATTGTGCAAGGCATGATTATCTCCATACCATAAGTTAAGTTCATCAACTTTTACTTTAATTTTATTTTCTACTTTGTTTTTTCCCATCTATTTTTCCTTGTTACCATTTAACTTCGAGTTTTTTTCTTAAATAAATTGCTAATCCATTTAGTGATATTAGTACTGTAAGAAGTACCATAATACCAGCTGCTGTTTTTTCTATATACATTCTTTCAGGCATTCCAGCCCATGTGAAAAGTTGTGCTGGCATAACTGTAGCTGCATCTGTAAACATTGTTGGTGCATCTGGAATAAATGCAATCATACCAATGATAATTAATGGAGCTGTTTCTCCCATAGCTTGAGCAAGTCCAATAATAGAACCTGTTAAAACACCTGGAAAAGCAAGTGGTAAAACATGATCTTTTGTTACCTCAATTTTTGTTAAACCTAAACCATATCCAGCTTGTCTAATACTATCAGGAACAGCTCTTAAAGCAGCTCTTGAACTAACTATTATAATAGGTAAAGTCATAAGCGCTAATGTTAAACCACCCACAACAGGAGAGGACCTTGGTAATCCAAATAGATTAATAAATATTGATAAACCTAAAAGTCCAAATAAAATAGATGGAATAGCAGCTAGGTTATTTATATTTACCTCCACAAATCTAGTAAATTTATTATCACTTGCAAACTCTTCTAAATAAATTGCTGTCATTACACCAATAGGGAAAGCCACAAGCATAGTTACAATTAGTGTTAAAATTGAACCAATAATTGCTGAGTTTAAACCAGCATATTCAGGAATTTTTGAATCTCCATTTAAAAAGAAAATAGAGTTGAATTTCATCTCAATATTGCCAGCGGCAATAAGTTCATCAACCAAAACTCTATCTTTTCTTTTTAGTTTATAATGGTGATTTTTCATATATTGGTCAACATTATCATCCGCTAAAACCCACTCTTCTTTAACTGTATTCATTAATTCAGGATTTGCTCTTACTTGATTTGGAATATCTCTAATCCAAGCTCTTGAAACTATATTTTTATATTTTCTATCAATTGCATATCTTGAATCTTTTATTGTTTCTTCATTATATGTAACAGTTGTTTTAATATAAGCTATCTTAAATGCAGGAAGACCTTTTCCTATAATATCGAATAAAAAGAAAGCCAAAAATGCAATAGAGAAAATCAATGAACTTAAGGTAAATCTTTTAAATCTATTTGCACTTGCGTGTCTTTTTTTTAATTTTGGGTCATAAAAAGGGTTTTTTGTTTTTTGTTTTTTGTTTTTTCTTAAAATCATAATGTGTTCACTTTATATTTTTCTTTAAATGTTCTTATTAGTTTCAATGAAATCATATTAAGAATCAATGTAATAACAAATAATACAAGTCCTAATGCAAATGCTGAAAGAGTTTCAGGTGAATTAAATTCAAAATCTCCAACAAGTGAATTTACAATTGTAACTGTTACTGTAGTCATATCTTCAAGAGGATTTATTGATAAATTAGGTCTTAATCCAGCTGCCATAACAACAATCATTGTTTCACCTAATGCTTTAGATAATCCAAGTAATCCTGCTGAAATAATACCAGGCATTGCAGAGGGTAAAACTATATTTTTGATAACTTCACCATGTGTCATACCTAATCCATATGCAGCTTTTCTTTGAGAATCAGGAACTGACCTAATTACATCATCTGAAAGTGATGAAATAACAGGAATAATCATAATTCCCATTACAACACCTGAAGCTAGTGCTGAATTAAATGTAGCTTCTAATCCAACAGCATCAGCTGCATTTACTATTAGTGGAGCTACTGTAATAGCTGCAAAAAACCCATAAACAACAGTTGGAATTCCTGCTAAAATCTCTAATAAAGGTTTTAAATAATCTCTTAATCTGTCACTTGCATATTCACTCATGTAAATTGCACTTCCTAATCCAACTGGAATAGCAACTGCAAGGGCTATAAATGTAATAACAAATGTTCCTGAAAATATTGGTAAAGCACCAAATTTACTACCAATAATACCAGGACTCCATTCAGTTCCTGTTAGGAAATACCAAAAACTTCTTAGTTTGAAAAACTCTATTGCTTCAAAAAGAATTGAAAAAAGAATTCCAAAAGTCGTTAAAATTGAAATAACTGCTGCAGTGATAAGTGTTGCTTTTATTACTTTTTCAATTAATTCATTTTTTTTATTTTTAGATTCAAACGTACTCAATAAACTGCCTTTTTATAAAATACAGAATTCTACTTAAATTAGATTACCAAATGATTACATTTCATGTTTTTTAGTTTAAAGATAATAGTTTGTTATTAGAAGTTTAGTCAGTAAAGGGGGAGGTTTTTATCTCTTTGTTCGCGTAAAACAGATAAAAACCTATGAATAGAATTAAAAAAGAGGAGTACCTCTTTTTTAATTAAGTTTAATTAGTGACCTTTTTTTAAGTCATCCATTGTTAAAGTTGTTCTTTTTGCAACGCTTTCTCTAATAGCTGCTCTTGTAGCATCAGGTAATGGAATAAGTCCAATTTCACCTAAAATTCCATCTTTACCAATCATTTTTTCACTCATAAATAAATCAACATATTTGTCCATTGCAGGTACTTCTTTTGAGTGAGAGTTTTTGATATAGAAAAATAGTGATCTTGAAACTGGGTATTTAGCAGATGAAATTGTTTCAGGAGTTGGTTTTACACCATTAATTGTAGCACCTTGAATAACATCATCATTTTCAATTAAGAAAGAGAAACCAAATACACCAAATGCATCAGTATTTTTTGTAAGTTTTTGTACAATTAAGTTATCATTTTCTCCAGCTTCAACATAAACACCGTCAGTTCTAATTTGTGAATATTTTTTATATTTTTTATTTGCTTTTTTGTCAGCTTTATATAAATCAGTATAAACTGGCATTTTTTTGAATACAGCTTGCATTACTAACTCTTCAAATGCATCTCTAGTACCTGAAGATTTTGGAGGTCCATAAACTATAATCTCTCTATTTGGTAAAGAAGCATCAATATCTGACCATTTTTTATATGGGTTAGCAATTAAAGATTTACCATCTTTTGATGGAACTTCTTTAGCAACTGCTAATGCTAAGTTCTCTTTTGAAATATCAAATGCAGCGTTTGATTTAGCTTGTGCAAATGCAATACCATCAAATCCGATAACTGATTCAGTAATATCAGTAACACCATTTTCTTGACATAAAGTAAACTCTTTAGTTTTCATTCTTCTTGAAGCATTTGTAATATCAGGAGTATCTAAACCATTTCCAGCACAAAATAGTTTCATACCACCACCTGAACCAGTTGACTCTACAACAGGAGTTGGAAGTTTTGTTGTAGCTCCTAATTCTTCAGCAACAGATGAAGAGAATGGGTAAACAGTAGATGAACCAACAATTTTAACTTGGTCTCTAGCACTTAATGTAACAGTTAAAGCAGCAGATGCTAATAAAGCGATTGCAGTTTTTTTCATTTTAATTTCTCCGATAGATTTTTTTGACGGGGAAATTGTAATATTTCTTGATTACATTACGGTTACTATTGAATTAAGATTTATTTAGTCTATTTTTGAGAATTTTTCTTCAAACTCTTTTATTGTTCTAACAAAAAGTTCATTGCTGTTATTTGGTCTATATATTATCGCTTTTACCCAAATATCATTCTCTTGTATTTTGCAGAAGTTTAAAGGTATATATATCTCTTTATTTTTGTAGTGTTGATAAGGAGTATTTATTTCTATCATAAAAAAAACTAGTGGATTATAATCCACTAGCTTCCATAGCTCTTGTTTGTCCATCAGTTATTAATGGGTCAATGATTTCATCAAAAACACCATCATTCATAATAGCATCAAGTCTATATAATGTAAGGTTAATTCTGTGGTCGCTTATTCTTCCTTGTGGATAATTATATGTTCTAATTCTTCCACTTCGGTCACCTGTACCAACTTGTTCTTTTCTGTTAGCACCTTCAGCTTCCATTTTTTCATGCATTTGAATTTCAAAAAGTCTAGCTTTAAGAACTTTCATTGCTCTATCTTTATTTTTGTGTTGAGACTTTTGGTCTTGGTTTGTTACTACTAATCCTGATGGAATATGTGTAATTCTAACAGCCGAGTCAGTAGTATTTACAGATTGTCCACCATTTCCACTAGCTCTCATAACATCAATTTTTAAATCATTTGGGTCAATTTGAACATCAACATCATCAACTTCTGGCATAACAGCTACTGTAATAGCTGAAGTGTGTACTCTACCTTGAGATTCAGTTGCAGGTACTCTTTGAACTCTATGAGTACCACCTTCATATTTAAGTCTTGAGTAAACTTGGTCACCTTTGAATAAAGCTACAATCTCTTTATATCCACCAGCTTCACTCTCACTTTGGTTCATTATCTCTACTTTCCAACCTTTTATTTCAGCATATCTTAAATATGCTCTAAAAAGGTCACCTACGAAAATAGCTGCTTCGTCTCCACCTGTTCCTGCTCTAAGCTCAATATAAATATTTTTACCATCATTAGGGTCTTTAGGAATCATAAGAACTTTGATCTCTTCTTCAATTTGAGGTTTTCTAGCCTCAAGCTCTTTTAATTCCTCTTTTGCTAATTCTGAAAGTTCAGGATCATCTAGAAGCATTTTATTCTCTTCTATATCATTTAAGACTGTAATGTACTCTCTTGATTTGTTAACGATAGGTTCAAGGTTCGACTGCTCTTTTGAAAGCTCTGTCATTCTCTTGATATTTGATGTAATATCAGGAGAGATTAATAAGTTATTAATCTCCTCATATCTATCAATAAATGGTTGTAATTTATCTTGTAACATATATTTGTAGTATTATTGGCAAATAAAAAAAATTAACTACCATGTTTAATGATAGTAAACTTTTATTATAATGCGTTAACTTTTACTTGTAATCTACTAACTTTTCTAGCAGCATTCCCTTTTTTAAGGATACCTTTTGCAATACAGTGGTGAATGTATTTGTTAGCTGTTTTCATTGCTTCACTTGCTTTTTCTTTGTCATTTAATTCAACTGCAGATAGTACATCTTTAGTTACATTTTTGATTCTTGTTTTGTAAAATCTGTTTCTCTCAGTTTTAACAATAGTTTGCTTAGCTCTTTTAGCTGAAGATTTATGGTTTGCCATTTTATTTTAACCTCTTTATAATTTTTTTAAGGCTAGAATGTTAGCAAAACAACTTTAAAGTTAGTTTAAATTAAGTTTAATTTTAGGATTTTTCAATGAAACTATTTGGAACAGATGGAGTTAGAGGGGAAGCGGGTTCATTTTTAGATGCAATGACTGTAATGAAACTTGCTATGGCTGCTGGAATATATTTCAGAAAACACTCATCAACTAATAAAATATTAGTGGGAAAAGATACAAGAAGAAGCGGATATATGATTGAAAATGCTCTTGTATCAGGACTTACAGCTGTTGGATATGATGTAATTCAAATAGGTCCAATGCCAACACCTGCAATTGCTTATTTAACAGAGAGTATGAGATGTGATGCAGGTATTATGATTTCAGCTTCACATAATCCATTTGGAGATAATGGAATTAAATTTTTTGATAATCATGGAAATAAGTTGGGAACTTCATGTGAAAAAGCTATTGAAGATATATTTTTTGATAATGATTTAAGACTTACTGGACTTAAAACAGGTAAAGAAATAGGTGCTTCAAAAAGAATTGATGATGTAATTGGTAGATATATTGTTTCAATTAAAAGCTCATTTCCAAGAGATTTAACACTAAATGGAATAAGAGTAGTTTTAGATTGTGCAAATGGTGCTGCATATAAAGTTGCTCCTACAGTTTTAGAAGAGTTAGGTGCTGAAGTATTTACTATAAATGCACAACCAAATGGTTACAATATTAATGATAATTGTGGTGCAATGCATCCTGAAAATGTTGGAAAACTTGTTAAAAAAGTGAGAGCTGATATTGGTTTGGCACTTGATGGTGATGCGGATAGATTAGTTGTTATTGATGAAAAAGGTGAAATAGTTGATGGAGATAAGCTTTTAGGTGCTTTATGTACATATTTAAATGATAAAAAACTTCTAAAAGGTAATGCTTGTGTTGCTACTGTTATGAGTAATAAAGCATTAGAAGATTATTTAGCAAAATCTAAACTAAAATTAAATAGAACAGATGTTGGTGATAAGAATGTTCTTGAAAATATGCATAAAAACAATATTAACTTTGGTGGTGAGCAAAGTGGTCACATAATATTTGGTGATGTTGCTAAAACAGGTGATGGATTAGCCTCAGCACTTCAAGTCTTAGCATATGTAATTGAAAGTGGTAAAAAAGCTAGTGTTGCACTTAATGTATTTGATTTATATCCACAAATTCTTAAAAATTTAAAAGTAAGTGAAAAAATTCCTTTAGATAAAATTGAGGGATTAAAAGAGCTTCAAGCTGAAGTTAAAGCAAAAGGAATGAGAGAATTAATTAGATACTCAGGAACAGAAAATAAATTAAGAGTGCTACTTGAGGGAAAAGATAAAAAACTTGTAAATGAGTATATGGACAAATTAGTGGAATTTTTCAAAAAAGCACTATGATTCAAAAGTTAAAATTATCTTTTTATATATTTATTACTTTAGTAATAATAGACCAATTTATTAAATATGGATTTGTATATTTAGGTTTTGGAGTTGAGGGTTCTTGTATATCCTTAGTTCTTGCATATAATTATGGTGTTGCATTCTCTATGTTCTCTTTTTTGCAGGAGTATTTGAAGTTTATACAACTAACAATTATTGCTGGGATACTTATTTATTTGTATTTTAATAAAGAGGTTTTTTTAAACTATTATCTTCCCGTTTCAATTTTATTAGCGGGTGGATTATCAAATATTTTAGATAGATTTACTTATGGTGCTGTTGTTGATTATGTATATTGGCACTGTGGTTTTGATTTTGCAATATTTAATTTTGCGGATGTAATTATTGATATTGCAGTTGTATTGATTTTATATAAACAGTACAAAGAGTATAAAGAAGATAAAAAGAGAGCTTAAGGGCTTTTTTGAAAGCTAAACAGATTTTAGCTATAATCCAGAAAATTAAAAAAGAAAAGTTAAATAAAGAGAGAAAAATATGGGTCAAACTATAACAGAAAAAATATTTAGTGAACACGTAGGACGAAAAGTATATGCAGGTGAAATTGTAAGAAGTCCAATTGATATGGTAATTGGAAATGATATTACAACTCCAATTTCTATTAGAGCATTTGAAGAGGGTGGTTTTGAAAAACTTGCTAATCCAGATGGTTTTGCAATAGTACTTGATCACTTTATTCCAGCAAAAGATATAGCATCAGCAAATCAAGCAAAAATCTCTAGAGATTTTGCTTTAAAACATGACTTAAAATATTTCTTTGATGAAAAAGATATGGGAATTGAGCATGCACTTTTACCTGAAAAAGGTTTAGTATTACCAGGTGATGTTATTATTGGTGCTGATTCACATACATGTACTCATGGTGGATTAGGTGCATTTTCTACTGGTATGGGAAGTACAGATATTTCATTTGGTATGATTACAGGTGGTAACTGGTTTAAAGTTCCTGAAGCTATAAAAGTAGTATTTAATGGAAAACCAGCTGATCAAATTACTGGAAAAGATTTAATTTTAGAGATTATTAGAATCTTAGGTGTTGATGGAGCTTTATATAAAACTTTAGAGTTTACAGGTGAAGCAATACAATATCTATCTATGGATGATAGATTCTCTTTATGTAATATGGCTATTGAGGCAGGTGCTAAAAATGGTATTGTTGCATATGATGAAGTAACAAAAGAGTTTTTAGACCAAACAGCTGAATTAAACGGTGGATTAAGAGCAGAACCTAAAATTCACTATAGTGATGAAGATGCTGTTTATACACAAGTTATTGAAATAGATACAGATAAATTAGAGCCTGTAATTGCATATCCATTTTTACCATCAAATGGACACTCAGTTTCACAAGCAGTTGCTGATGAGATTAAAGTTGACCAAATCTTTATTGGAAGCTGTACAAATGGAAGATTATCTGATTTTAAAGTAGCAGCTGAAATCTTAAAAGGTAAAAAAGTTGCACGTCATGCAAGACTTATTTTAACTCCAGGAACGCAAAAAATTCTAAGAGATGCTACAAAATTAGGATATATTGATATTTTAGTTGATGCAGGTGGAGTTGTTTCAAATCCTACATGTGGAGCTTGTTTAGGTGGATATATGGGGATTTTAGGTGATGATGAGGTTTGTATCTCTACAACAAATAGAAACTTTGTTGGAAGAATGGGATCAAGAAGCTCAAAAATCTATTTAGCAAATAGTGCAGTTGCAGCAGCAAGTGCAATTACAGGATATATTACAGACCCAAGAGGTTTATAATGCAAAACCAACCACAATTTGATATACCTTGCGTAATTCTTTGTGGTGGGAAAAGCTCACGAATGGGAGAAGATAAAGCTCTTCTTCCTTTTTCTAACTACAAAACACTTACTCAATTTCAATTTGAAAGACTAAAACCTTACTTTAAAAATATCTATTTATCTTCTAAAACAAATAAGTTTGATTTTCTCAAAGATAGTGAGAATCACAAGGATGAAAATATAATTTATGATAATACAAATGAAGAGAGTTCACCTTTAATTGCCCTAAAATCTATACTTGAAAGAGAAAACTTAACAGAAGCTTTTATTATAACAGTAGATACTCCATTTGTAAAAATAAGCTCAATTAATAAGTTAATAACTAATAGTTCATCTTATGATATTACAATAGCAACAACCCAAAGAGAGCATAATTTATGTGGAGTTTATAATAAGTCTTGCTTATGTTTTATTAATAAAATGATTGAAGAAAATAACCATAAAGTGGGTTATTTATTAAAAAATCTCAAAACCAACAAAATAAACTTTTCTGATGAAAATGAGTTTTTAAATTTAAATAAAAAAGAGGACTACAAAAAAGCAATAAATCTCATAAGCTGAATTAATATTAATTATTAAATAATTTAAGACTAAATTAAGTATCTTGTTATTTCTAATTAGCTATTCTTACACCATAATAAAAATAAAAAGGTAATATGATGAATAAAGAACTTCATAACTCTTTAGAAATTTTGGATAGAGAGTTAAAGAAACAAGGAATTTCTAGAAGAGATGCTTTAAAATTAGCAGGACTTGGTTCGTGCGCTTTTTTGATGAATCCAACTGAGGCTAGTGCCGCAACACAAGCAAAAGCAAGTGAGGCTAAAGGTAAAATAGTTATTGTTGGTGGAGGACTTGCGGGTATTGCAACAGCTGCAAAACTATCAGCTGATTTATCAAACGCTGATATTACTGTAATAGAGCCAAATCCTATTTCTGTTTCATACCAACCAGGACAAACATTAGTGGCAGCTGGTGTTTGGGAAAAAAGTGATATTGTTTATAATACAAGTGACTTTGTTCCAAATGGTGTAAAAATGATTGCTGATAAAGTTGTAGAGTTTGACCCTGAAGCTAATAAAGTTAAGACTGAAAAAGGTCAAACAATTTCATATGATTTTTTAATAATAGCAACAGGTTTAGTTTTAGATTATGGTGCAATTGAGGGACTAGATGGAGTTGGATTATCATCTGAAGCAAATCCTTTAGTATCTCAAAAAGTAGGTAAAAATGGAGTTCATTCTATTTATTATGCTGATGGTGCTGTAAATACTTGGAAAGGAATTCAAGATTTAATTAGTGAAGCTAAAACTGGAAAAAATCTAAAAGCACTATTTACACACCCTGACACACCAATTAAGTGTGGTGGAGCTCCTAAAAAAATCATGTATTTAACTCATGCAAGATTAAGAGATGCTGGAGTTAGAGAAAATGTAGAAATGACTTTCTTACCAAATGGTAGCACTATGTTTGGCGTTAAAGAGTATCATGAAGCTATTGTAAAACAGTTTGAAGCTAGAGATATGAAATGGGAATATAAAAACAATTTAATAGGTGTTGATACTACAAAAAAAGTAGCAACATTTGAGAAAAAATGGCTTGAAAAAGGTGAATGGGATAAAGATTTAGAAGAGTATGAAATGATTCCTATGAGCAAAAAAGTTGAAAGAGAGTATGACTTTCTTCATGTAACACCACCAATGAGAGCTCCTGATGCTGTAAAAGATTCAATCTTAGCTTGGCAAAAAGGTAGTGCTTCAAAAGGTGGATGGGTAGAATTAAACAAAGAGACTCTACAACATACAAGATATCCAAATGTATTTGGACTTGGTGATGTGGCTGGTATTGCTATGGGTAAAACAGGTGGAAGTGCTAGAAAACAATATAGAGTTTTAGTTGAAAACCTAATCTCTTATATGGAAGGTAAAGATTTAACAGCTAAATATGCTGGATATACTGTTTGTCCTTTAATTACTGATATTGGTAAAGTTATGTTAGCTGAGTTTAACTGGACAGCTAAACCAACACCATCTTTCCCACTTGACCCATCACAAGAGAGATATATTTGGTGGCTATTAAAAGTTTATGCATTAAAACCGATGACTATATATGGAATGTTATCAGGTAAAGCCTAAAAGAGTATAGTTTGAAAACTTTAATTTTAACTAGTCTACTTTTATCATCAACTCTTTTTCTACAAGCTCAAGAATTAAGCTTGGAAAAAGTTGAAAGCATAGCTACAAAAACTAGTTCAGATTTAGACTCAAAATTAAAAAAAGAGTTAAAAAAAGCTAAAAGAGCAAATGATTTAGAGGGTATGACAACTTTTTGTGTTGATGAATCTAGAAAATTAATTGAGCAGTTCAATAAAGAGCTTGATTCAAATATATCAATTAAAAGAGTTAGTTTAAATAGCAGAAATAAAAAAGCTGAAGCCCTAAAAGATGAAGAGTCAATTTTAAAAGCTTTTGAGTTAATTCAAAAATCAGATGCTTATTTACCAAAACAAATTGTTCAACTAGTTGATGAAAATAAATATAAAGTATACACACCTATACAAATGAAGAGTAGAGATTGCAAGAAGTGTCATGGGATTAATAATAAAGTAAATATTGAAACTAAAAAAAGGTTTACAGAAGTTTATAAAAATGACAATGGATATGGATATAAGAGTGGAGATGTAAGAGGTGCTTACATTACTACCATTTCTTCAAAGTAATAAAAAGGAATTCAGATGCAAGTAAGAAAAATAACTTTATTAAGTTTTTTAGCAGGAACTTTAGCTTTAAATCTTAGCGCAGCAAATATGGAATATTCAAATTCTGAAATTTATTCTAAAATGTGTTCAAAATGTCATGGACTAAATGGTGAGGGAAATCCTGCTAAAAAGGGTCCCTCTTTAAATGATATGTCAGCCCATGAATTAGAGATTAGTTTGTTTGATTTAAAAAGTGGTGGCTTAAATCAATCTTCAGGTACAGAGCATGATATTATGGAACATAATATGCAGAAAATTATTGAAAAAGGGATGGATTATGATGTAAAATCAATGTCTGATTATATTTTTACATCATTTAATCCAGATGCAGCATATTATACTAAAATAGATAAAAATGAAAAATATACAGTATCTGAGATTTACTCTAAAATGTGTTCAAAATGTCATGGACTAAATGGTGAGGGAAATCCAAAGAAAAAAGGTCCAGCTATTAATGAGATGACAGCCCATGAATTAGAAAGAGAGTTACTTGATATTCAAAGTGGTGGCCTAAATCAATCTTCAGGTACACAGCATGATGTAATGGAGCATAATCAAGCAAAAATATCTGAAAAAGGTATGGATTATGATGCAAAAGAGATGGCAAAATATATAGAAGAACATTTCTATAAAAACTAATAATTAAGGTTGTGAAAATTGAGACGATTTAAAAGTGAATTACTATTTTTTATTTTTCTATTTATTGTATCTTCAATAATAGTACATAATAGTGTATGGATAACAAATCCAATTGGACACTTTAATGCTCTTTTTTCTCATCCAATGCCTTATCATCCTTTAATATATGTAGCTTTGATATATATATTATTTGGGGTGATTAGAGTTGTTTTTTATTTAGTAAAAAAAATATTTACTAAAACTACTAAATAATTTTAAAAAAAACTGAAAAACTGAACGAATAGTCATACATGGAACATATAAAATATAAAACCTATGTTTGGTCTTTTTTAGGAAGATTAAGCCATTGGTTATTAGTAAGCTCTTTTATTCTTTGCTATATTAGCTCTTTTTATGAAGAACTACTAACACTACATGTTTCTTTGGGAATTATTGCATTTGGGATGTTTATAAAAAAAATCGTTTGGGGTTTAATAGGTCCAAAATATGCAAGATGGAGTGATTATCATTTTGCATTAAAAGATTTAAAGTTCTATTTTGTAGAAAAAATAAGAAATAGATATAGGGAGATACCAGCAGGACACAATCCAGCCTCTTCATGGTTTGCTTTTTTAGTAACATGGATTGGAATATTTTGTTGTATGATTGGGTATATTTTATATGGAATTCAAGAAGGGAATGGATTTTTATCTTTTTTAAATAAAGAGCATTATGATTTAATGTATTTATATGAAGATATCCATATAATACTAGCTTATATACTAATTATAATGATTTTAACACATGTAACAGGTGTTTTGATAGAGCAATTTTACCATAAAACACAGATGTTTTTTGCAATGGTTACAGGATATAAAAGAGCAAAAGGAAAAGATATTGTACCTACATTTTGTATGAGGGTATATGGCTCTATTTATATAGTATTTGTTTTTCTTTTTGCTATTTATACTTATATTACTCCAAATAATTTTATTATAAAAGATAGTTTTGAAAAGGTAGATTATAAGGCCTTAAATGAAGATTTTTATTATGAGTGTTCTGATTGTCATAATCTCTTTCCTCCATATTTACTTCCTAAAAAATCTTGGGATAAACTATTACTTGAACAAAATAAACACTTTGATGAAAAATTAGATTTAGATGAAGAGACTATTTTATCAATAAAAGATTTTTTAGAATTATACTCAGCAAATAACTCTACAAATGAGGCTGCATTTAAAATAAAAAATGAAATAAAAGATTCAGATAATTATATAATAACAAAAACAGACTACTGGAAAGAGACCCATAAAAATATCCCTAAAGAAGTTTTTACAAATAATAAGGTAGAAACAAAATCAAATTGTGCTGCTTGCCATAAAGATTTTGAGAAGGGAATTCTCTCAGATAATAATATAGTATATCCAAACTATATAATCAAAAAGTAATAATTTATACTTATACTAAATAAATAAAATAAATTTATTAAAATTATATGAATGTATATTCATAAATAAGTTTTATTTATAAAAGATTATGATAAAATTTTACTATTAGTTATAAGAAATAAGTTTAAATTAAGAGGAGAAAAGATGCAAGTTGAGATTTCAAGAAGAAAATTTCTTCAAGGTACAGTTGCATTATCTGTAATTGCTGCTTCAACTTCTGCACTAAGTAATTCCACTAAACAAAGTGAAAAGATAACATTAGGAACAACAAAAACCTCATTTGATAGAAATAAAATTATTACGGTTCCTACACTTTGTGAAATGTGTGTTAATAAATGTGCAGCTTACGCAAGAGTTGAAAATGGTGTAGTAAAAAAATTAGATCCAAATCCTTATTTTCCAAAATCACAAAATATGTTATGTGCAAGAGGTAATGCCGGAATTCAAGCAATATATGACCCTGATAGATTAAAATATCCTCTAATCAGAGTAGGGGAGAGGGGTGATGGTAAATTTAAAAGAGTTACTTGGGATGAAGCATATACATATATTCAAGAGAAATTAGTAAAAATAATTGATGAAGAAGAGGATAATAGATCATCAATTGGTTTTTGTGCTGGTGAGGGTATGGCTGAACATACATTTAAAACTTTTATGCAAGATAAATTTGGTTCATCAAATTTTGTAAATCATGCATCAATTTGTCTTCAAACAACTGTATCAGGATATGCATTAACTATTGGTGGATATGGTCAAGCTGATTTAGAAAATGCTGAATATGTAATTATGGCAGGGGCTAATCGAGCAGAAGCTATTGTAACTCCTGATACAATGGATATATTTAAAAGAACAAAAGGTAGAGGGGCAAAATTAGTAGTAATTG
This sequence comes from Arcobacter sp., assembly GCA_965662175.1. Lineage (GTDB taxonomy): Bacteria > Campylobacterota > Campylobacteria > Campylobacterales > Arcobacteraceae > Arcobacter. The sequence continues at coordinate 40,155 of CBFIGT010000001.1, forward strand.
ACCCAAGATTTACAAATACAGCAGCACATGCTGATGAATGGTTACCTATTGAAGTTGGAACTGATTTAGCACTTGTATTAGCTATGACTCATGTTGTTATAACAGAAGAGTTATATAATAAAAAATTTGTAATGTTAAACTTTAATAATTTTGAAGATTATAAACAACATATAATAAATAATAATTATACACCCGAATGGGCTGAAAAAATTACAGGTATAAAAGTAGCACAAATTAAAAAAATAGCAAGAGATTTTATGCACCATGCTCCAAGAGCAATTTATTATCAAGGAAGAAGAACAGCTTGGAGTAAACAAGATTTTCAACTAAGACGTGCACAAGCTATTTTTACAGCACTAGGTGGTGGAATTGATAGGGAGGGTGGTATTGTATTTGGTAAAACACTACCTTTAGGAAAACATGATGTTAATATTCCAATGTATGCAAATACAAAAGCTAGAATTGAAAAAGATGCAGCTGCAATTATTGGTGGTTCAGGTTCATGGATTGCATGGAGAAATATGATTGTTGAAGATAAAACACCATATCCTATTAGAGGAATGTTTATATATAAACAAAATCCTATGTTATCTGTTCCAAATATTGCTAAAACTAAAAAAATGTTTGAAAAAATGGATTTAGTAGTTGCAATTGATACTATGCCAAGTGATAGTGCTATTATGGCTGATGTGATTTTACCTGAGTGTACATATTTAGAAAGAGAAGACCCTGTAAAATCTTTTGGTGGAGCTCAACCCTCTATTGCTTTACGGCAAGCTGCTGTAAAACCAATGTATGAGTCAAAACCTTTAATTGAGATTATGCATGGATTATCTCAAAAAATCTCTAAACCATTATGGGAAATAACTAAAAAATATGATGAAGATGTACAAGATGAGATAAGTGGTAAAACAGAGGCTGAAATAGAAGAGTTTTATGAAGAGAATGGATTTAATTTAGCTGATGCCTTTGAACACTCACAAGAAGAGATAAATAGACATATGATTGAACCTGTTTATGGAAAAGAGGCTTGGAATACACTAAGAGAAAAAGGTGTTTTCTATTTAAATATGGATAAATATTTTAAAAAAATATCAGCAAATGAGTATGAATGGTATCCAAAACAAAGAAGATTTTATTCAGTTGTAAAAGGTGAATTTAAATCAGATGTTTTCCATGATACTTGTATTGATGAAAAAGAGATTGCTGTATTAAAGAAAAAATTTAAAACTCCAACTGGAAAAGTTGAGTGTAGATTAGATAATTTAGCCAAAAAAGGTGTTGATGCAATGCCTGTTTGGAGAGATGAAATGTATACCGCAACACCAAAAGGTAAATTTAAATTTATTACAGGACGACATGCACAATTCACTCAAAATTCAACTTCAAATAATGCAATGTTATTGGATTTGATGCCTGAAAACTATTTATGGATTAATAAAAGAGTTGCAAAAAGTAAAGGTATAAATTTCGCTGATTTAGTAGAGATTGAAAGTAATATTGGGAAAATCCAAATTAAAGCATACCCAACAGAAAAAATTGGACCAAATACACTATTTTTTGTACATGGTTTTGGTTCTGTATCTGATGGATTAACTTTAGGTAAAGAGAATGGTGCAGCTGATAATATGATTATTGATGATGTTATAGAACCTGTATTTGGTAGTGCAGCAATGCACGAAACAATTGTTGATGTGAGAAAGGTTTAATTATGGCAAGATATGCGATGGCTTTAGATTATAAAGACTGTATTAATTGTAAAGCTTGTGAAACAGCGTGTAAAGAGGAGAATGGAATACTTCTTGGAGCTGATAGTCATAGAATTTGGGTTGGAACACAAGAGATGGAAGGTGAATTTCCACTATTAAATATTGCTTCAAGTAATTTTATGCCAAGTCAATGTCAGCAGTGTGATAATGCACCTTGTCAGGATGTTTGTCCAACAAATGCAACTTATTATGATGAAAATGGAGTTGTAAGAGTAGACCCTGAGAAGTGTATATTATGTACATATTGTATGACAGCTTGTCCTTATGATGCTAGATATGTAGATGATAGAACAGTTACTGTTGATAAGTGTAATTTTTGCGCTGATACAAGAATAGCAAGGGGTGAGACAACAACCGCTTGTCAAGCAACATGCCCTACAAAAGTTAGAATTTTTGGTGACTTAGATGACCCAAATAGTGAAATTTCTGAGGTTTTAAGAACTAGAGAACATTTTACTTTGAAAACTCATTTAGGTACTAATCCTAAACTTTTCTATTTGACTTAAGGGGGCTATTATGAATTTTATAAAATCAATTATACCAATTAAAGATGTCTCTTTAAAAGATTTTTTTACATTTGAGAAAAGTTTTTCTAATGTAACAATGGCACTTATTACCTTAGGATTAGTAGCACTATTTTGTGCTGGTGCTTTATTATATTTTCTTGAGGGACATCACGCTTATAATGTATATAAACAACACCCTTGGGGCTTGATTATTGGAATGTATGTATTTTTTGTTGTATCAAGTACAGGTTTATGTATTATGTCTTCAATTGGCCATGTCTTTGGAATAAAAGAGTTTGAAATAATAGGTAAAAGAGCAATATTAGGAGCAATTATTACTATTTCTACAGGATTTATTGTAATTGCACTTGAAATAGGTCATCCTGTTACTATGATAATTTATAATGTTTTAACTCCAAATTTCACATCTGCAATTTGGTGGATGGGAACTTTATATGGGATTTATTTAGGCTTTATTATATTTGAGTTTATCTTTTTGGTAAGAAAAGATCATAAATGGTCTAGATTTTTTGGATTAGGTGGATTAATTGTAGGTATTGCAGCTCATAGTAATTTAGGTGCTGTATTTGGATTTTTAATTGCTAGACCTATTTCAAACGGAGTATTTTTCCCAATTTACTTTATTTTATCAGCAATGATTACAGGTTCTTATTTACTATTTTTAATGTATGGTTTTAGATATAAAATGGAGTTTCCCGATGAGGTAAAAGCAATGCTTACTAAATTGGCTCAAATTTTAGGTCTTTTATTGGCAATTTTAATGTTTTTTGAAACATGGAGAATGTTTACAACTATATATGGTGGAATGCCTGACCGTGCAGAGGCTGCTTGGCATATACTTACTAGTTATAATTTCTTATTAGGTGAGGTGTTATTAGGTATGTTAATTCCTTTTATTATTATAATAAGTAGTAAAGGAAAAAATATAAAAGCTATGGTTTGGGCATCATTATCAGGGATGGTAGGAATATTCTTTATGAGATATGATTTAGTTCATGATACACAATTGATACCACTAAATCCATTAAAAATTAGAGAGTATCAATTACCTCCAACTATTATTGAATATATGCCCTCATTTGCTGAGATAGCAATATCAATTGGTGGTATTGGAGTTTGTTTGGTAATGTATTATTTCGCAGAGAAATTATTTGATTTAGATTATGAAAAAAAGGATAAATGATGAAAGCAAAAGTTTTTTTAAAATCGTTACTTGTTTTAGGCTTGTTGTCTACAGGATTATTAGCTAATGAAGCTGGAAATTTAACAAAGCCTAGCCCAAAAGTTCAATCAATGATTGAAAAATTTGGACTAGAAGTTGTTGATTTTGAGTATACAAAAAAAGTTATTGGAAAAGGTACTCAAGATAGTGCAACAGCTATATTAATTGATGCTAGACCTGAGGGAAAATATAAAAAAAGTACAATACCCTCAAGTATAAATATTCCTGATACAAATTATGCTGAATTTGTAAAACAATTAAAAGATGTGGCAAAAGATAAAGAGTTGATAGTATTTTGTGGCGGTTGGAATTGTGGTAAAAGTCCAAAAGTAGCTAATATGCTTAAAAAAGATGGTTTTACTAATGTAAAACTTTATCAAGCTGGTGAGCCTGAATGGATTAAAAAAACATATAAAGAGGTTGATTTAATTGTTGCAAAAGCAGCTCAAGAGAATAATAGCGCTTTATTAGTGGATGCTAGACCTTTTAAAATGTTCTTAAAAGAGAGTATACCAGGTGCTGTTTCTATACCTGATACAGATATTGATAAATTAATTGGAAGATTTCCTTCAAATAAATCTGAAAAAATTATCCTATTTTGTGGAGGATTTAAATGTGCAAAATCACATAAAATTGCAAACAAACTTGTGGCAAAAGGTTATAAAGAGGTAGCTGTATTTGCAGGTGGACTTCCAGCTTGGAAAGAGGCTAAATTAGGTACTACAAAAAGTGCTGCTAAAGTTGTTCAAGATAAAGTTGCAAAAAAAGAGTTTAGTGATAATGGTATAAAAAATGGTTCTGATGAGGGAACTGTTGATGGAAATTGGTTTTATGCTTTAATCAAAGAGGATAAAGTTCCCCAAATCGTACAAATTGTTGATGTAACTTCACCTGAAGAGTTCTCTAAAGGACATTTAAAAGGTGCAATTAATATTGAAGCTGAAAAACTAAGTCCTGAGGAGTTGTATGCAAAATTACCAAAAGGTAAAAGTATTGTATTTAATTGTACAGCAGGAGGAAGATCTTTAGATGCATGGACAAGATTAAAAGATTCAAAAGTTGATATGAGTGAGATTTTCTATTTTGATGCAAACATTGACTGTAAAGGCAATGATTGTAAAATAGAAGTTAATGAACCAATAGAATAAGGAGAAAAAGAGATGTTAAAAAAAGGTACAATAGCTATATTAATAGCTTTTATGGGATTGTTTGTTTTTACAAATAGTGCATTTGCAGATGCTGCAAAGGGTCAAAAAATTATAATCAAAAAACTTAAAAAAGATTGTGGTTTTAATGGTGCTGTTTTAGCTAGTAAACATACTCAAGATGAGTGGAAAAAAATCAATGATAAGGGTGCTTTAAATGACGAAATTTTAAAACTTTGTCCTAAAGCTTCACCTCTAAAAGATAGTTATATTCCTCATGTATATGACTTTTTATTTGATTATGCAAGTGATAGTGGAAATATTCCATCATGTTAATAAGGTTAGATTTTTCTAACCTTATTAAGGCTTATACCACTCATTCTCTTTAGATTTTATATAAAAAACTTCACTATACCAATAATAATTGTTTGGATTTGATTTTGATTCTACTGTACAGTTTATTTTTTTTCTACCCATTTCCCACTTTGGACTTTTGATTTTTATTTTTTTATTTAAAAAATCTTTTTCAATAAGAAGTTTTTCCCCTCCACTATCAAAACAGTTGAAGTTATTTAGATTAAAATCATCATCTATTTGTAGTGAATAGATAAAAGTAATATTTTCTAATTGTTCTGTTTTTAAGATTTTATTATCAAGATTTAAAAGAGTCATTTTTAAAGGTTTAATTGATAATATATTTTTAAATCTCTCCATATCACCATAACTTGAAGTCATAGAAAACCTAGGTATTTCATAAGGTTTAAAATCATAATCAACAGAACCTGATTGTTGAGCTAGGGCAAAGGTATATAAAGATTTTACGATTTTAATTAGCTCCTTATCATACTCTCCAAAGGGATAGGCAAATGAGTTTACTTTAACATTTGTATTTTCAAATATAATTTTGTTTGATTCTTTTAAATCATTAAAAGTAGTATTTTCCCAATTATCAATCTCTTTTCTGATTAAAAAATTATGATAATTAGAGTGTGAACCAAAAGTAGCTAAACTATTTTTCATAATATTTAGCTCATCCCAGTTTAAATAGATAGATTTTTTTCCTATTGGGGCACTATTTATATATATTGTAAAAGGGTAGTTATATTTTTTTAAAAGAGGGTAGGCATTTGTGTATATGGATTTATAAGCATCATCAAAAGTTATAGCAACTACTTTTTTAGGAATATTTTTATTTGATGATAGGTAATCTATTATTTTGTGGACATCCCAAACTTGATAGTTATTTTCATATAGATATTGAAGATGCTCTTCAAATGTCTTTGGTGAAATAGATGTGCTTTTTGGTGTAAATTCACTTATGTGATGATAAAGTAAAATAGTAGCATGATTTTTAATATTTGTTGAGAAAAGTAAAGTATTGAATAATATAATTAGTAATATAAGTTTCATAATAAAAAAAGGGCTTTATTAAGCCCTTTTAAATTTTGCAAATTTAATTATTTTGCTAATGCCGCTTTAGCTGCAGTTACAACTGTAGTAAATGCTGCTGCATCGTTCATAGCCATATCAGCTAATATTTTTCTATCTAATTCTAAACCAGATAATTTTAATCCATTCATAAATCTTGAATAGTTAATATCATTTAATCTACAAGCTGCATTAATTCTGATAATCCATAGCTTTCTAATATCTCTTTTTTTCTGTCTTCTATCTCTATAAGCATATACTAAAGAGTGCTCTAATTGCTCTTTTGCTTTTCTAAAGTGTCTACTTCTTCCACCAAAGAATCCTCTAGCTTGCTTTAAAACTTTTTTATGTCTTCTTCTTCTAACTACACCTGTTTTTACTCTAGGCATTTTATTCCTTTCTTGACCATATATTTTATATTTTTAATATTGGTGTCGACTTTTGTCGAACTTATCCACATTTTTGTGGAGGGACATATAATTAATCTTTAAATTAATTACGCTTTGTTTAACATTCTTTTAACTCTAGTTGCATCAACTTTTGCAACTGTTTGAGGACCTCTTAGTGCCACTTTTCTTTTTCTTGACATTTTTGTTAAGATGTGACTTCTAAAAGCTGAACCTCTTTTAATTGAACCATTCTTTTTCACTTTAAATCTTTTTAAAGCTCCACTGTTTGATTTCATTTTAGGCATGGATTGCTCCTTTCTTAAATTTGCATTCTTCTTCGATATTAGAAAAAGTTTGAGAGTATACTTAAAAATAGCTTTATTTTAGTTTAATTGATTTTTTGAGGGGCTTTTAGTAAAAGAGAAATCCCTTTTACTAAATAGAATTAGTTTTGTTGCTCTTTTTTAGGAAGAACCATCATATTTACGAATCTTCCCTCAAGTTTTGGCTCTCCATCTCTATCACCATAAGGCTCTAGCATTGGCCATACTTTTTCAAGAACTTCAGCACCAGCTTCAGGATGTGCCATTTCTCTACCTTTTAAGAATACTCTACATTTAACGTGGTATCCTTTTTCAAGGAATTCAATAGCATGTTTAACTTTATAGTTAATATCATTTTCAGCAATTTTAACAGAAAATTTAACCTCTTTAACCACAATAACTTTTTGGTTTTTTCTTGCTTCTTTTTTCTTTTTTTCTTGTTGATATCTGAATTTACTATAATCCATAATTTTAGCAACAGGAGGTTTTCCCTCTGGAGCTATCAAAACTAAGTCAAGTCCTAAATCATCAGCTGTAGCCATTGCATCTCTTGTTGAGATAATACCATAGTTTGTACCATCATCACCCATACATCTAACTTCTTTAGCTGTGATGTCATCATTCATTATAACATCGTCTTTTTTATTCATACGACTCAAATTTCACTTCCTTTTTTTATTTCATTTAACATTTGGATAAACTCATCTTTACCCATATTTGATTGTTCTCTTTTTCTTCTATCTCTTAATGCAACAGTTTTATTTGCAACTTCTTCATCACCAAGAACTACTATCATTGGAACTCTTTGTTTTTCTGCTATTCTAATTCTTTTATTTAAACTTTCGTTCATATCGAAGATTTTAGAATCCATATCATTTTGTAATAACTCTTTTTGTAAAGTTTTAGCATACTCAACATGAGTATCAGCAATTGGTACAAAAATAACTTGAGTTGGTGCAATTGCAAATGGAAACTCACCAGCACAGTGCTCAGTTAAAATACCAATAAATCTTTCAAAAGAACCAAGAATTGCTCGGTGAATCATAACAGGTTGCTCTTTTTCACCTTTTTCATTGATAAATTCTGTATGGAATCTAGATGGTAAGTTCATATCAACTTGTACAGTTCCACATTGCCATTTTCTTCCAATAGCATCTAAGATTTTAATATCAATTTTTGGACCATAAAATGCTCCTCCACCCTCATCAATACCATAAGAGATATTGTTTTCATCAAGTGCATCCATGATACCTTTTGTTGTTTTTTCCCAAAACTCATCATCACCAATTGCTTTTTCAGGTTTAGTTGATACTTCAATCTCATATTTGAAATCAAATATTTTCATAAGTGAATCAACAAACTCTAAAACTTCAAAGATTACAGTTTTGATTTGAGTTTGTGTACAGAAAATATGTGCATCATCTTGAGTAAACTCTCTTACTCTAAATAATCCATGCAATGCCCCACTCATCTCATGTCTATGAACTACACCATACACAAAAAATTTAAGAGGTAAATCTATATATGAAACTAAATCATTTTTAAAGATTTGAATATGACCAACACAGTTCATAGGTTTTATCCCATACTCTTGTCCATCAATTTCAGTAAAATACATATTCTCTTTATAGTTTGCATAGTGTCCTGATGTAACCCATTGTTGAGCTTTTAAAATCTCAGGACCTCGAACAGGTTCATAACCTCTAATTCTATGTGCTTTATATAAAATATGCTCTAGTTTTGATCTAAGTCTTGCACCATTTGGTAACCATAAAGGAAGACCTGCACCTATTTCATCATTAAATGTAAATAGTTCAAGCTCAGTTCCTAGTTTTCTATGATCTCTTTTTTTAGCTTCTTCTAACATTCGAACATAATCAAAAAGTTCTTGTTTATCAAAGAATGCAATACCGTAAATTCTAGTAATCATTTCATTTTTTTCATCACCACCAAGATAAGCACCTGCTACTCTTGTAAGTTTAAAACTTCTAATCATTCTAGTATTTGGTAAGTGAGGACCACGACATAAATCTTCAAATTCACCTTGTTTATACATAGTTAAAGTATCATCACTAATTCTTGATAGAACAGCTTGTTTCAACTCATCATTAGAGAATTTTTCTAAAATCTCTTCTCTTGAGGCTTCATATCTTTGGATTGGAAGTTTAGCATTTGCTAAATCTTTCATTTTCTTTTCAATTTTAGGTAAATCCTCATCAGAGATTTTTGATTCTACTTTAAAATCATAATAAAATCCCTCTTTAACAACAGGACCTACAAAAAATTTAGCTTCAGGATATAGTTCTTTGATAGCTTGTGCCATAAGATGAGCACATGAGTGTCTTAAGATTTCTAAAGACTGAGCAGAGTTGTCAGATTTAATCTCCTCACCACTTATATTTAAAGCTTCCGCAGTTTGAAGGTCATATATTTGACCATCTTTTAATACACCAATTGGTTCCAATAAATTCCTTTTTTCTATTTTTTACAAAAATTTTATACATTTTAGCTTATTTAGACTTAAAAAACATTAGAGTAGGGCTTATTTAGATAAGTTTAGATAAAATGACGTATGATTATAAACTTATCCAAAATAAAAACAGAAGCACTTTTACTTTTATGTAAAGATATTATCTCCTCATATGAAAACAAAGAAGAGGATATTTTTTGCATTGATAATGAGATAAAAGAGTATATGTATAAACTCTCTATGGATATGTTAAAGCAACTTAAGTTTTTGACAAGAGAGAGTAGTTTTTATTTAGAAAATAGAAACTCTTATAGAGTTAGTGCTATATTAAAAGCCTATAATTTTTTGAATAAAGAGTTATCAAATGAGTTTAAAGAGGGTATTGAGTTTAATCCATCTATGTTGTATTTTTCTATGCTTGCCATGTGGTTTAAAGAGTTAGGTAAAGAATCAAAATCAAAAGAGTATATTTACTTTTTAATCTATCCCTATGCAAATGTATATGATAAACTACTATTAAATATAAAAGATGAAAAGTTTAAACTATTAAATATCAAAATGATAGAGATAGCTGAAAGAATAGTTTTAAAATATGATAGATTATCTTTTAAATAAAAAGAGGTTTTAATCCTCTTTTTATTTTTGTATTAGAATCTGTATCTAACGTTTGCTGTGATATTTTGAGCTTCTTTAACTGCTCCTGTTACAGAGTCAATGTCATTAGGTGCACCCATGTCACCAAAGAAACCGTTGCTTCCTGTGTAGTCATAATCAATTTTTGTATATCTTAAAGTCCAACTTAAAGCATTATTGATTTTAGAATTTCTATATATTTCCCAAGCTGTACCACGAGCTGCAACTTTACTTCCAACCATAGTATCTTCACCATAAGTGAAACTTCTCCAATATTTAGAACCTTTATTCCACTCAACACCAATTCTAGACTCTTCAGGGTCAATTGGACAAGGAGCATTAACACCTAACCATACAGATGTACCAGTTTGAGATTCAGTTGAACCTAACATTCCTAAAGAATTTGGGTGTGTTTTTGACATAGCAAATGATGCGAATGCTATGGTGTTATCTAAATAATCAGAAATTTCATTTCCTATACCATCAGCTTTAAATACAATATTTGCTAATTCAAAGTCTCCAAAATCTGAAAAGTCAGTGTTTGAAGTTGCAGTACTTTTTAGTCCAATTAAATTCCATGCTTTTGCATAGTTTGTATGAACTGAGTATTGTCCATTATCGTATGGTACAAAAATAAATCCAGCCATATCAACATTTGAAGTTGTTGTTGAGTCAGTATAATCATATCCATCTGAGTCAAATCTTAATCTAGAGTTTGTTAAACCTCTACCTGCACAAAATTTAAACCACATACCCTCAACACCTGTTAATTTATCTAGTGTAAATTTTGCACTTGCTCCATCGAATTCCACATTTACAGTGTGTGATAATGGTGATTTTCTTTGCTGGTCTGCTCTTAAATTTATACCTAAACCATCTGTTGATGGTCTTCTACCAACTGAAACTGTCCATGGTAAATTTTTATTTCCCATAAACTCATCATCCATATATAACCAATAAACTTCTTTAACATTTAAAGAGTTATCATTCCCTGCTGCTTCATTTGTAATCCAGTCAAATTGTGAGTTTCCAACTGTAGATACATTTTCTCCAAATAATTTGTTGTAAGATAAAACACCTTTAAAAATAGTATTGTCATTTGGCTGAAATCCCATTCCTAACCATAATCTATTAGATAATAAAGCATTGTTTTCTGCTTTTCCACCACCTGATAGTTTATATTGAATATTATCAATTTGTGTTCTAAAGTCCACATCAAACTTGATATTATCGTTTGCATCATGAGCTTTTACATCATTGATTTTTGTGTAGTTAGTAGCTACTTTTTTCTCAACAGTTGCTAATCTTTTTTCTGTTTCAGGTGGTAGTTGTAAAACAGTTGGTTCTTTTTGTGCAGCTTCATTTACTTTTGATTCAAGTAGTGCTATTTGAGCTTTTAAAGCTTCAATTTGCATTTGTAAATCATCGTGTGATAGTTTTGCGCCGAAACTTGAGGTGCTTAAAGCAGCTACAAGTGAAAGGGCAATAGTTGTCTTTTTCATTAAAGTATCCTTATTTTTTTAAACTAAAAATTAGTTTATTATAAAATTAAGTTTGTTAATAAGCTCTTAAATATTGATATAAAAGTATAAAAATTTATTATAATTTGAGTTTGAAGTTGAGTCTAATAAGCTCTATAAAAGGGTAGAAGTCTACCCTTTTTTGATAATTAACAAGATGGAACATTTCCTGAATCACTTGCATACTCATATGAAAAATCATAAATATGAGGAATCCAAGAATCTTTTAAACTATCTAAGTCAGCTTTTGGACAAATTTTTCCAATCTCTGCTTTGAAGTTTCCAGCGTCATTAATCTTTGCCCATTCATCTTGTGTATGCTTAGAAGCAAACTTAGCACCTGTCATTCCACAATCATTTTTTAACTTTTTAGAAAAAAGTTTTTGTCCCTTAACAACGTCCGCACTTGCAGTTGTTGTAGCAACACCTAATACTAAAGCTGAAGCTAAAGCAATTTTTAGTAATTTATTCATCATACATCTCCTTGATTATTTGGTACAATTATATCAACAATAGATAAAAAGTTGTTAAAATTTTAAAAGAAATTTGTGTAAAAATCGTGAAATAATTATAATTAAAACTTATAATATATAAAAAAATAGGAAATAAATGAAATATTATGCTTTAAAAGAGATAATCAACTATTTAAGAAAAAGTTGCAAAAATGTAAAATTTATAAAAAGAGTTGAGAACAATACTATATTAATAGAGTTTAATGATAAAAATTTAATCTATTTTGATATGGCAAAGGGTGATAGTCTTATTTATAAAAAAGAGGAAAAAAGTAGTGCAACAAAAGATTTTACAGCACCCTTTGATACTATTTTACAAAGAAGATTTATAAATGCAAATATAGTAAATATAACAATGCACAATGATGACAAAATCATTAGGTTTTATGTTAAGTCAAAATCATCTTATAAAGAGTTAACAACAATTTTACAGTTAGAATTTACAGGAAAACATACAAACATAGTAATACTAGATGAAAATGAGTTTATTTTAGAAGCTTTAAGACATATTGATGAGTTTTCTTCAAGTAGAGTTGTTAAAGTTGGTATTAAATTAACAGAAATCCCAAAACAGAGTTTTATTCCTAAAATAGAGGAAATAGAGGATATCGAAGATTTTTTATATAAAAATTATATGAAAAAAGAGAGTTTATTACTTAATAATTTAAAAAAACAAAAAATCACACAAATTGATAAAAATCAAAAAAAGTTAATTAAGCTTTTGAAAAATCTTCCTTTAAAAGAGGAGCTTGAAAATGAATCTAAGCTTTTATATGAAAGAGCAAACCTTTTGTTAGCTAATTTGTATGTAATAAAACCTTATCAAAAAAGTGTAAAATTATATGATTATAGTGGAGATGAAATAGAGATTGATTTGAGTTTATGTAGTTCACCATCAGCTTACGCAAATGAATTATTTAAAAAAGCTAAAAAACTTAAACAAAAAAGTCAATATATATCAATAGAAAAAGAGAATTTAGAACAAAAAATAGAGTTCTTAAAACGAATGATTTTTAATATAAATCTTGCAAAAAATATAGATGAAGTAGAGTTTCTAATGCCCAAAAAACAGAAAAACCAAACAAAAACAAAAAAACAAGAACCTTATGAAAGCTTCTTTTTTGATGGTTATAGAATATTATTAGGTACTGATGAGAAATCAAATATCTATTTACTTCAAAATAGTAAAGCTAGTGATTTTTGGTTTCATATGCAAAGTACAAACTCATCCCATGTAATAGTGCAAAATACAAAAAAAACTCTTCCTATTGATGTGATTTATAAAGCAGCTGAACTTTGTGTTAAGTTCTCTACTGATTTTGCTGGAAAATATTTAGTTGATTTTACGCAAAGAAGAAATGTAAAAGTTCAAAATGGGGCAAATGTTTTATATAATCCCTATGATACAATTGATGTACATATTTAAAGGAGCATTTTGAAACATATTTTATTTATAGTTTTATCAATATTTTTATTCTCTTCATGCTCTTTAAAAAACTTTACTAAATCAGAGTTTACAAATAAAATAGAACTAAAAAAAGAGAGTAAAAAAGATATATTTATAAAATATAGTAATCAAACAAATGCTGATGTAAGAGTTTATGATAAGTTAAAAAGAGCATTAAAAAGAAAAAACTATAAAGTTGTAGATGATTTAAATAGTGCAAACTATTTACTTGATTTAAATTTGATATTTGCAAATGAAATAGGCAAAAAAAGTACAACAAAAAATATTTTATCAAATGTAAACTTGGGTGTTTCAATAGGACATGTATTTGGAAATGTGGGAGTTAGTGGAAATATTGGAACCAAAATAGGCACAATATTAGGAGATAGTCTTGATAGTAGCTCATATCAGCTTATTTTTGATGTTACTATTAAAGAGTATGGGCTTAATAAAGAGTTTAAAGAGAATTACACTCAAATAATAGCTGAAACAATAATTGATGAAAAACCACTTCAATATACTATTGATTTATTAGAAGAGGAAGTGGTAAAAAAAATAGTTGAACTATTTTAAAAAAATCTATTTACAAAATACAAAGAGATTTTTAGATAAAATTTAAAAAAATCAAAGGTTTGTTATGCGTGAGTTAATATCTTCAAGTTCTACTAGAATAAAAACTGCACTTGTACTTTTTGCTATATTTGCAATAGTTAGTTATATTGATACTATGATTGTCACTTGGATTTTCTTAGGTTTATTTATGATTGTTGGTGTTCATGAAGCTATGAAACTCTTTAAAGTAGAAGATTCATCTGTTTATCAATATGCTCTTATTACTTGGATTATTGCATATTTTTATCCAAGACCTGAAGTTTTGGTATTAGTAGCTCTTGTTATATTTGGCTCAGTTTTAGCATATAAAAGAGATATTGATAAGAAGATATTTATGCCTTTACTTTATCCTTTAGCTTCATTTTTAGCACTATTGGCACTTTATAATGAGTATGGAATTATGGTATTTTGGTGGATGATGTTTATTGTAGCATCTGCTGATATTGGAGCTTATTATGTGGGTAGAGCTATTGGTAAAACAAAGTTTTGTAAAACAAGTCCAAATAAAACCTTAGAGGGAGTTGCAGGTGGAATAATAGCTGCTGCTTTATTGGGACCTTTATTTGCTATTCCTGAGTTAAACTATTTTGGTGCCTTAGTTATTTCACTTGTTGTTGCAGTTGCTTCAATATTTGGTGATTTATTTGAAAGCTACTTAAAAAGAGAGGCTGATGTAAAAGATAGTGGTGATATTTTACCTGGTCATGGTGGAGTTTTAGATAGAACAGATGGATTTTTATTTGCTTCAATTATTATGTTAGTTTTACTAAGAGCCGTAGTTTGATAGTTTTAGGAAGTACAGGTTCTATTGGGGTTAATACTCTAAACATAGCTAGAAAATTTAGCTTAAATGTTGAGGTTTTAGTAGCTGGTAGGTCTATTGATTTATTAAATGAGCAAATAAAAGAGTTTAATCCAAAAAAAGTTGTAATTGCTTCAAAAGATGATATATCAAAAGTAAATCATACAAATGTAAGTTATGGTGAAGAGGCTATTTTAAATGCTATTGAAGAGTCAAGCTCTAAAACAGTTGTAAACTCTTTAGTTGGATTTTTAGGTTTAAAACCAACTTTAAAAGCAATAGAGTGCGGAAAAAAAGTAGCCTTAGCAAATAAAGAGTCTTTGGTGGTTGCAGGGGCTTTTATAGATCAAAAAAATCTTATGCCAATTGATAGTGAGCATTTTGGATTATGGTATTTATTGCAAGATAAAAAAATTGATTCTATGATAGTAACTGCAAGTGGTGGTTCATTTAGGGATTATCCACTTGATAGTTTAAAAAATGTATCAATAAAAGAGGCTTTAAATCATCCAAATTGGTCAATGGGAAATAAAATCACAATAGATAGTGCAACTATGACAAATAAACTTTTTGAACTTCTTGAAGCAAAATGGCTTTTTGATACTACAAAATTAGATGCCATAATTGAGACAAAATCCCTTATTCATGCCATGATAAACTTTAGTGATGGAAGTACAACAGCACATATAGCAAATGCTTCTATGCAACTTCCTATTGCTTATGCGATTTTAGGAAAAGTTGATGAGCCTATTTTAAAACATATTGATTTACTTGAAGTTGGAAGTTTAGAGTTTAAGAAAATAGAGGAACAAAGATATCCAATTTGGGGTATAAAAGATGAGGTTTTAAAAAATCCAAATCTTGGTGTTGTTGTAAATGCTGCAAATGAAGTTGCTGTTGCTAAATTTTTAAATGGAGAAATTGGATTTTTGGATGTTTCAAGAATTACTTTAGATGCTGTAAACCATTTTCATAATATGAATCCAAAAAGTTTAGAAGAGATATTTGCATGTGATAGTGAAGTGAGGGCTTATAGTGAGTCTTGATTTATTGATTCCTTTTGGGATACTTTTAGCACTGGTTATTTATCAAATTAGTAGTAGAACTAGTTTTGAAAAAAATCTTATAAAAGATTATGAAGATAAATTTGAAAACTGGAAAAAACATGCAACTCCACCTACAAAAGAGGAAGTTGAAGCTAAAAGAGAGCTTGTTGGACTTGTATTTAAAAAAAATGGTAAAATAGATATTGAACTTTTTGATGAGTTTAGTAATGATAAAGTTCAAAGAGGAAAATTTAATTCAAAGATAAGAGAATGAAATATTTTATAGTTTTATTAACACTAATTTCTTTTTTAAATGCAAACTCTTTCCAAAGAGATAATAATAGAAATGTAGTAATAGATAATAGTCATAATTTGATGTGGATGGATAATAAAGAGAGTGTAGATTTATATTTAGACCATGAAGAGGCTGAAGAGTATTGTCAAAAATCTACTTATTTAGGTTTTTCAAATTGGCGCTTGGCTGATATTGAGGAGTTTGAATATATAGTTGATAAAAATAATTATCCAACAAATATAAATAAAACATTTAAATATATTATAAATACAGGATATTGGGCAAAAGATGCCCACTGGAGAACTTTATGGTTTTATGCTGATTATATGCACTTTGTAAGTGGAACTCCATATTTTGATAGCAGACATAAAAAGAAATTAGTTAGATGTGTAAGAGATACAAAATAAAGGAAGAGAGTTTTGAGTAAAAGAGTTTTAATTCTTCATGGTTTAGGAGGAAGTGATTTTCCCCATTGGCAAGCCAATTTAGCAAGTGATTTAATAAAAGAGAATTATGTGGTTTCATTTCCTGCTTTTCCAAATCGTGATAATCCAGATTTAAATGAATGGAAAGAGTTTTTAAAAAAAGAGATTGAACATTTTAAACCTGAGATTGTGGTTTGTCACTCTTTGGCAAATGTATTATGGTTTCATACATGTGATGAGTTAGATATAAAACTTGATAAACTTATGTTAGTAGCTCCTGTTAGTAGAACAAGAGTAGTAAAAGAGGCTCAAAGTTTTTATCCATATCCTATTGCAAAAGATTTAAAATCAAATGAAATTATAATGGCAGCTTCTACAAATGACCCCTATATGAGTTTAGAAGAAGCAATTGAACTTCAATCAAAACTAAATATTGGTATGAAAATCATGGAAGATGCAGGTCATATAAATGCAGCTTCTGGTTTTGGAAAACTTGATTGTGCCCTTGATTGGATAAAAAGAGTTGAAGAGTGTGAGGAGAATAGAACTTGATATTATCAATTGAATCATCATGTGATGATAGCTCTATAGCAATAACTGAAATAGAAACAAAAAAATTAATCTATCATAAAAAAATATCTCAAGAACTACAACATAGTGTTTATGGTGGAGTGGTACCTGAATTGGCAGCAAGACTTCATGTGGAAGCCTTGCCCAAAATACTTGAAGAGTGTAAAGATTTTTTTCCAAAACTTAAAGCAATAGCTGTAACTAACGCACCTGGACTTAGTGTAACTTTGATGGAGGGTGTAACGATGGCAAAGGCTTTAGCCCTCTCTTTAGATATTCCACTAATTGCTGTAAATCATTTAAAAGGTCATATTTATTCACTCTTTATAGAAAAAGAGAGTAGATTACCAGCTACTATACTTTTAGTTTCAGGTGGTCATACTCAGATTATTGAGGCAAACTCTTTAAATAGTATGGAGATAATCGCTAGTACTATGGATGATAGCTTTGGTGAGAGTTTTGATAAAGTGGCAAAAATGTTAGATTTAGGGTATCCAGGTGGACCTGTTATTCAAGAAATGTCTTTAAAAGGAGATAATCAAAGATTTGAATTCCCAATACCCCTTAGACAAAGTCCAAAAATAGAGTTTTCATACTCAGGGCTTAAAAATGCTGTTAGAGTTGAGATTGAGAAGCAAGGTGAAATAAATGATGAAACTAAAGCTGATATTTGCGCCTCTTTTCAAAAAACAGCAGTTGCACATATTATGCAAAAGTTAAAAAAACTATTTAAACAAAAAGCTCCAAAAGTTTTTGCTATTGTTGGTGGGGCTAGTGCAAATATTTATCTTAGAGAAGAGATTGAGAGTTTATGCAAAAACTATAATTGTGAACTACTTTTAAGTGAATTAAAATATTGTAGTGATAATGCAGCCATGATAGGAAGAGTTGCTGTTGAACAATATAAGATAAATGATTTTGTTGATATTAATGAACTTGAGGTTAAATCAAGAGTAAAGGTATTTTAATATGATTTTTGAAATGGGTGCAAAACTTGACGGAGACTCTTTTGATACAAAAAAAGAGGATAAAAAGAAAAAAACTTCTTCTACTAAACTAGAGCCAAAAAATGCTCATCAGCTTGTATTTACTTATGAAAAAAGAAAAGGAAAACCTGTAACTTTGGTGGGAAGATTTTACATAAGTGAGAGTGAAAAAAAAGAGCTTTTAAAACTCTTGAAGAAAAAACTTGCTTGTGGCGGAGCTATAAAAGAGGAGTGGATTGAGCTTCAAGGGGATGTAAAACAAAAAGTTATTGATGTTTTATCCAATGATGGCTGGAAGTTCAAAACTAAATAATCATAAGTAAAACTTATGAAAAATATAATAATTATCTTATATTAATATGGTTACAATCTCTTTATTATAAGATTATATCTCTTGAAATATAATCTTAACTTATAATAAAGGAAATCAAATGAGAATTGTATTCCCAACAGATCAAAATCTAGGTTATATTAGTAAACGTGGTGCTCACTTCGGAAAAGCAAAATTTTATACAGTTATTACATTAAAAGATAAAAAAATTTTTGATGTGGAAGTTTATGAAAATCCAGGACACAAAGGTGCTTGTGGTGGAGCAATAGCTAATATTATGAATTTAAAGCCAGATGCATTAGTTGTAAGTGGCATTGGAACAAGTCCTGCAAAGGGTTTTTTTAATGAAGGTTTAGATTTATATTTTGATAAAGAGAGTCCAAAAGTTGAAGACTCTATTGAAATGTTTATTTTAGGTAAATTAAAAAAATTAGAAAATATGGGGACTTGCTCTAGTCACTAGAAAGATTATATTTTGAAAGAAAAGATTAATTTTAAATCCGCTTTTAAAAAAGCACTTATTGGTTTTTTAACTATGTCACCAATGCTATTTGCAATAATTTTATTGCTTGGTATTTTTGATGTTTATATTACTAATGATATGCTAAGTTCACTTTTTGTATCAAATGATTTTATTGACACTATAATAGGAACATCTTTAGGGGCTGTTTTGACAGGCAATCCTATGGTAAGTTATATATTAGGTGGAGAGTTAAGGGATGCTGGTGTTTCTATTTTAGCTGTTACTGCTTTTATTTTATCTTGGGTTACACTAGGTCTTGTTCAACTTCCTGCTGAACTTGAGATTTTTGGATTAAGATTTACTTTTTATAGAACACTGCTTACATTTATTATAAATATCATAGTCTCTTTTGCAACTGTATTTACTACAAATTGGCTTTTACAATGAGCGATAAAAGTAGTAATACAATAAAGTTCAAAGGGACTAAATTTCTTTTTTTTGTTATAATTGTTTATATTATAATTTTTTTATTTGATAATCAAAATATTAGTTTATCTTTGATAAAAAGTTATGAAGTTTTATTAAAGCTTTTACCTATATTTTTTGTGATTATTATTATCACTACTTTGATTAACTATTTTTTAAGTCCAAAATCCATAATGAAACATTTTGGTAAAGATAGTGGAATCAAAGCTTGGTTTTTTGCCATAATAGGCGGTATTATTAGTCATGGTCCAATGTATGCTTGGTATCCTATGCTAAGTGAAATGAGAAAAAATGGTTTAAAAGATGGATTACTTGCTACATTTATGTATACAAGGTCTATAAAAATACCATTTATTCCAATAATGATAGATTATTTTGGAATACTCTTTTCTATTCTTCTTTTTATTTATATAATTTTAGGAGGAGTTTTACAAGGTGTTATAATAGAAGCTTTAAAGAAAAAATAGCTTAGGAGTTTTTATGCAAAAACTATTTTATGAAGTAGCTTCTTTAGATAAAAGATGTTATGAAGAGTTTGCTTTGAGTGAAGATTTATTAATGGAGCATGCTAGTAGTTCTATGGCTGATTATTGTGAAAAAAATTTTACAGATAATCAAACTATATTGATAGTATGTGGATTTGGAAATAATGGTGCGGATGGGATTGCTCTAGCTAGACTTCTTTTTAAAAAATTTAATGTAAAACTCTATATTCCCTTTGGTGTAAAATCACAAATGGCAAAACTTCAGCTAAAACGTGCCGAACTTTTAAAAATTGAACAAATTGATTATTTGTGTAATTGTGATGTTTTGGTTGATTGTTTATTTGGAAGTGGTTTAAAAAGCTCTTTAGATGATAGCTTTATAGAACTAATTAATAAAATGAACTACATAGAAGCTACAAAATTAGCTTGCGATATTCCAAGTGGTATAAATAATAAGGGACAAATTGAGAGTATAGCTTTTAAAACAGATGTAACTATTACCATGGGAGCTTTAAAAGTATCACTATTTTCAGATATTGCCAAAGATTATGTTGGAAAAGTATTAGTTTCAAATCTTGGCGTTCAAAGGGAGATTTATGAGGGTGAAACTAATATTTTTCTTTTAGATGAAAGTGATTTGAAACTTCCACATAGATTAGAGCAAAACTCCCATAAGGGAACTTTTGGGCATGCTAGTATTATAATTGGTGATAAAACAGGCGCTGGAAAAATAGCTTGTGAAGCTGCTTTTAAATTTGGAGCTGGACTTGTAAGTGCAATATCTCACAAGGTTTTAAATATCCCATTTAATATTATGCAAAGTCATTTTATACCTGATAATACAACATCAGTAGGAATTGGTATGGGACTTGGAAAGTTTGAAAATGAAGAGATAAAAAATATTTTGTCCTTGGATTTACCAAAAGTAATTGATGCTGATTTATTTTATGAAGAGATTATTTTAGAAGCTTTAGATAAAAAAGTCGTTTTAACTCCCCATCCAAAAGAGTTTTGTTCTTTATTAAAATTATGTGGAATATGTGATATTGATATAAGAACTTTACAAAATAATAGATTTGAATATGTAAAAATATTTTGTGAAAAATATCCAAATGTTACACTACTTTTAAAAGGTGCGAATACCATTATTTCAAATGCTTCAAAAATGTATGTAAATAGTTTTGGAACATCAAGTTTAAGTAAAGGTGGTAGTGGTGATGTTTTAACAGGGCTAATAGCTGCTCTTTTAGCACAAAAATACTCTTGCCTTGATTCAGCAATAACAGCCTCACTAGCCCATGCAAAAGCAGCTAAAAACTTTAGTAAAAACAGTTATGCTTTAACTCCTCAAGATATTATAGAAGAGATTACAAAATTATGAAACTATGTATTATACAAACAACATGCAAAGATAAAAAAGAGGCAAAAAAAATAGTAGATATTTTATTAAAAGAGAGATTAGCAGCTTGTATACAAATATCAAGTATTAACTCCTTTTATATATGGAATGGTGAGTTTTGCAAGGAAAAAGAGAAGCTATTGAGTATCAAAACAAAAATAAAACATTTCAAAAAAGTTCAAAGGAAAATTAAAGAAAATCATAGCTATGATGTGCCGGAAATTATATGCTTAAAAATAAAAAAAAGAAGCAAAGATTATAAAAATTTTATAGGAGATAACACAAAATGAGTGATATTTTAAGAGTAGGGAAATATGAGTTTAATAGTAGATTAATAGTAGGAAGTGGAAAATATGATAGTTTCCAAACTACAAAAGATGCAACTTTGGTTTCAGGAAGTGAACTTATTACTGTTGCTATTAGAAGAGTAAATATTACAAATCCAAATGAAGAGAATTTATTAGATTATTTTAAAGATACAAATATTAAACTGTTACCAAATAGTGCAGGATGTTTTACAGCAAATGAAGCAATTACAACTTTTAGACTAATGAGAGAGGCAACAGGAATTGATTTAATTAAATTAGAAGTAATAGGTGATGCACAAAAAACTTTATACCCTGATGTAATTGAGACAATTGAAGCTTGTAAGGTTCTTAAAAAAGAGGGTTTTACAATTATGGCTTATACAAGTGATGACCCAATTGTAGCACGTAGATTGGAAGATGCGGGTGCTGATGCTATTATGCCATTAGCAGCTCCAATTGGTTCAGGACTTGGTATTCAAAATCCATACAATATTGCATTTATTAAAGATGCTGTTTCTGTACCTGTTATTGTTGATGCAGGTTTAGGCTGTGCAAGTGATGCAGCTCGTGCTATGGAATTAGGAGCTGAGGGTATTTTAGCTAATACAGCAATAGCACAAGCAAAGAATCCTATGCAAATGGCAGAAGCATTTAAATATGCAACTATTGCAGGAAGATTGAGTTATAAAGCAGGAAGAATCCCTAAAAAACCTTATGCAACGGCTTCTTCTCCTATTGATGGATTAATTCAGTTTTAAAGTTTAAAAAGAAAAAAAAGGTAAATTTTGGAAAATTTCAAATATTTTCCAAAATACCCTTGACAAATGTTTTAAAACATAATATAATTCCGTCCACTTTTCGTAAGAATAGTGATTGTTCGGGGCGTAGCGCAGTCTGGTTAGCGCACCTGGTTTGGGACCAGGGGGCCGGAGGTTCGAATCCTCTCGCCCCGACCATTTTAAAAAATTAGATGGTAGGATTAGCTCAGTCGGTTAGAGCGTCTGGTTGTGGTTCAGAAGGTCGTGGGTTCGATTCCCATATCTTACCCCATTTTTATTTTTTATTGCTTCCTTAGCTCAGCTGGATAGAGCAACGCCCTTCTAAGGCGTAGGTCACACGTTCGAATCGTGTAGGGAGTACCA
>CBFIGT010000002.1:0-61353 GCA_965662175.1 Arcobacter sp.
AAATATCTCATGATTACATCATAAAACACATTTAAAATCATAAGCACCATTGCAATAGCTGTAATACTTCCGATAAAATCAGCAAATTTATCAAAAGCTCTTTCTAATTTTAACAACATTAAAATTCCTTTGGGGTTTTCAAATAAGTCAGATAAATATACTTTAAAAGTATATTTATGTTACTTATAACAGGTTTAATCCCTAAAAAGGGATTAAACAATTTTCTTATAAATTATCTTTTAAATATAAGTAATCTGACATTTCAGTCCATTTTCTAGCTTTCTTTTGGTAAGCTTCTTGAGAATCTAAAATCTCTTTTAATAATGGTTGTCCTTTTACTATTTCAGCTCTTAACTCTTTATTAGTTTGTTTTAAAGCATCCATAACTTCTTTTGGAAATGTTTTAATTTTAATATTTGGATATTCACTTATCATTTTAGACCAAGCTTCAGCACTCATATGATAGTTTTGAATATACATATCATAAGCACTTACTCTCATCGCTGTTACTAAAATCTCTTGTAAATCTTTTGGAAGTTTATTAAATGCTCTTTCATTTACTAAAAACTGTAAATCTAATCCTGGTTCATGCCATCCTGTATAGTAGTATGGTGCAACTTTATGGAACCCCATATTAATATCCATTCCAGGTCCAACCCACTCTAGTGCATCAATTGTTCCTCTTTCTAGTGAAGTATATAATTCACCCGGAGCAATATTTGTAACAGTAAGTCCTAATTTTGCCATAACTTCTCCAGCAAAACCTGGGATTCTCATTTTAAGACCTTTTAAATCATCAACAGTGTTGATTTCTTTTCTAAACCATCCACCCATTTGATTTCCACTACTTCCCCCAGGGAAAGATAAAACTTTATGTTTTGCATAAGTTTTTTTCATAAGTTCCATACCACCACCGTGATAGAACCAAGCATATTGTTCAGGTGTAGTCAGACCAAAAGGCATAGTACTAAAAGGCATAGTATTAATATCTTTACCTTTCCAATAATATGATGCAGAGTGACCCATATCATATTGTCCACCTTTAACCATATCTAAAATTCCAAATGCAGATTTGTGTTTGTTAGAAGCATCAACTCTTATTTGAAGTCTTCCATCAGACATCTTTTCTACCATTTCAGCCATTTTTGTAGGTGCATCAATAAATGGTGATAAAGTAGGCCCCCAAGTTGTTGCTAATTTCCACTTGTATACTTTTTCAGCTGCCATAGAAGCTGTTCCTAGACCTGCAAGTAATGCAGATGCTACAAGAAGTTTAGTTGTTTTACCAAACATTTTCATATATTCTCCTTTTTGTTTGTTCGAAATTATTCTAACTTGTAAATATGATATTAAAATGATATTTTTCTTTTTTTATGTATAAATTATGTTTAATCTTCTATTTTAAATATGTATCCTGTATCAACTACTGTTTGAATATACTCTTTATTTAATAGTTTTCTAAGTCGTCTAATTAAACTTCTAATTGATTCTAAAGAGACAAAACTCCCCTCCCAAACATAGTTTTCAATCTCTTCATATGAGATAATTTGATTTTTTTTAGTTAAAAAAAGATTTAAAAGTAGTCTCTCTTTTTTGGTTAATCTTAGTTGTTCTTCATTTATTAGAAGTAAAGAGGATTTAAAATCAAAGAAACAGTTTTTATCAAACTGGATTTTTTCATCTTTTATTTTACAAAGTCTTTCTATTTTTATCTCTAATTCATCTATAAAAAATGGTTTTTTTAAATAATCATTACAACCTATATCATACGAAGCTTTAATTATATCAAGTTCAACAGTTGAGCTAATAATAATTACAGGTATATCACTATAATACTCTCTAATTCTTTTTAATATTTTTATTCCATCTACATTTGGAACATTTATATCCAATAAAAAACAACTATATCCATTTGTAATAGCATCCATTGCTTCTTGGCCATCAAGAAAAGCATCAACTTTATAGCCCTTTAGTTTAAGTCTTTTTGTTATAGTTTTATTTAACTTTTCATTATCTTCTAAAAGTAGAATCTTCATAAATCTCCTTTATTTATAGGCATTTTAATTGTAAAAATCACATTTGTCTCATCATTTCTTACATAAATCTGTCCTTGCATTTTATCTTCAATAATAACTTTTGCCATATAAAGACCAATACCCGTACCCTCTTTTTTTGTTGTAAAATATGGGTCAAAAATTGAGTGAATAATATTTTCATCAATTTCACCTGCATTATCAATTATTTCAATAATATTTGAACTACTATTTTTATATACATTGATTGTAATTTTATTTTTATCTTTAATATTTAGTTCTGTAATTTTGTTTTTTGCATTATTTAAAAGGTTTAAAAGTACTTGTTTAAACTCATTTTTATATCCAAAAATAAAAAAATCATCCACATCTTTTTGATAATTAATACTTAAATCAATATTACAATAGAAGAGTTGTTTACTAATTATTTCTAAAATATCATCAAAAGACTCTTTTATAGAGAACTCTATTTTTTTTGTTGAGGGTTTTAAAAAGTTTCTAAAATCACTTAAGGTTTGAGACATATATTGTATTTGAACCATTGAATCATTTACAAACTCTTCCACATCTTTTGTTTGTAACTCCTCTAACATATATGAGGTTTGCATATCTTGGATTAAAGCTGATAGTTCAACAAGTGGTTCATTCCATTGGTGAGCAATTGCAGCTACCATATCTCCCATTTCAGCCAATTTTGCTTGTTGGATTAAAAACTGTTTTTGTTGCACACGCTCTGTAATATCATCCATAATACAAACAATTCCTCCAATATTTCCATTTATATCCTCATAAGCTGCCTTATTCAAAATAAAATATTTCATTTGAAGATTTGAAAAGTGAAGTGTGATTTCTGATATATCTGTTATTTGCTCTTTTAAAATCTTTGCATCAATTGCAACATTTCTTTGGGCTATCTCTTTTGGAAAAAAATCAAAAGCTGTTTTTCCTATTACCTCTTTTCTTGAGGTATTAAAAAGTTTTGCAAAGGCATCATTACAACCTATTAGTTTTCCATCTCTATTTTTATAATAAATTGCATGGGGAATAGTATTTAATAAAACTTTTTCAAATTTAAGCTGATTTGATAACTCATTTTCAACTTTTTTTCTTCTTTGGATATTTGCTTTCATCATAACTACTAAAATACTTAGTGTAAAAATGATTAAAATAGTTATAACAACTAGTTTTGTATGTTTTTTATAAAGTGAGTCTGGTTCATTTATAATTTCATACTCATTAATATAAGGTTCTATATTTATATTAAATCTTTTTAATTCATTATAATCAAAGATATATCTATTTGGGGATTTTTCTAAAATTGGAATCTCTTTTATACTTTTCCCATTTAAAACCTGTAGTGCCATATCTGAAACACTATCTCCTTGAGCTTTTGCTGATGTTAAAAGTCCACCTACAATTCCATAGTTTAAATAAAAATCCCATAATCCATATATTGGATTTTTACTTGCCTCTTTTATTTGTTTAAAGCTTTGTTTATAAGTAAAATATTTTCCTGTAGTATCTTTAAATAAAAGTACAAAAAGTAAAACATCCTCTTTATCTAGATTTTTTACTCTTTTCTTTAAGTGCTCAATCTCTTCTTTATCAATATACTCAATATTGAACTTGTTTTTATACTTTTCAATTATTGGTCTTAAATCACGTTTTACAGCATAACCTGTTTTTGAACGGTCATTAATAATGATTAAATTTTTCATTTTGGGATGAAGTCTTGAGATTAATTCAAAGTTTTTTTCTATATCAACTTGTTCTACAACCCCTGACATAAACTCTTTTATATTATTTTCATCAAGTAATGCTCTATCAAAGTTATTAATTCCACAAAAAAGTATAGGTAAACCTTTAAAAAGGTATTCATGATATTTTATTGCAAATTCAAAGGCATTATTATCACTTACAATGACTAAATCAAATTTTCTATTTGAGAGTTGTTCTTTATATAAGTTAGCTAGTTTTTGTAAATATATGGGATCAAGAATTCTTTTTGTATCCATATACATGGTTGTAAGTTGAATATTATCATAGTTGGCAAATTTTTCTTCAATAGCTTTTGAAATATCATCTGTCCACTTGTACTCTTTGTGGTACGAGTGGAGAAGAAGTACCTCTTTATCATTTGAGGCGTTTAAGATTGTTAATAAAAATATTAAAAAGAGTAGTATTTTTTTCATGATGTTAAATTATAACATTATTCTACAAAAATAACATATCCTGATTTTGGACCATGTGCTCCTATTACTAATGATTGTTCAATATCTGCTGTTTTTGAAGGACCTGAAACAAAAGCACCCCAACCTGCATTTTCAAACTCAATTTTTTCATAAGCTTCATGCATATTATTTACAATATCATTTTTATTTACAACAATAATAATATTTTGAGCTATAAAATATAAACTTCTATGTCTATTATTTTCGTTTTTTATCCAAACAGCACCATTTTCAGCAACAGCAAAACAGCCCTTCACAATTGCTAAATCAATATCTTTTAGATTATGGGCATCATCTTCTTCATTTGCATCAAAGTTACTTAAAGAGCACTCTTTAACATTTGAATAAACTACCCCTAACTCTTCATATAAAGCTTTTATAGTTTCATCTAAACTCTCTTTTTTAATACTAAGAGATTCTCCTCCAACACTTTTTATAATTTCAGCAAATTTTTCAAATTTATTCTCAAATTTTATTCCAAAATCACTATATTCAGGAAGGATTTCATCTTTTACAATGTTATTTGATTTTATTGCATTTAATATTTCATTTCTACTTGACATTATGAATCCTTTCTTTGTTTATATAACTCTTTAAATGAGTTTTTAGGTATTTTTGGAATATCTCTTTGTTTTCCCCAAACATTTGCTTTTGAATAGATAATTGAATCAGGAAGCATAGGAACTACTTTTCTCATAATTTTTCCACCAAGATTAAAAATAGTTGGATGGTCCATTACCCAAGAAGTTATTTTCATAGCAACTGCTTTTTTTGTATCAATTAAATGTTTTTTTGCCATATCTTGTCTATGGGCATAAAGTTGTGAATCCAAATCAATTTTTACAGGACATACATTTGTACAAGATGAACAAAGAGTACAAGCAAAAGGAAGTGATTTATGTTCTTGGGGATTTCTAAATGCCCCTAAAGTAGAACCAATTGGTCCTGGAATTACATATTTATATGAATGCCCACCACTTCTTCTATAAATAGGACAGGTATTCATACAAGCTCCACATCTAATACAGTTGAGTGATTTTTGGTAAGTTTCATCTGCTAAAAATGGAGTTCTTTTATTATCAACTATTACAATATGCATCTCTCCACCCTCAATTGGTCCATGAAAGTGTGAAGTATATGAAGTAATAGCTTGACCTGTTGCACTACGTGCAAGTAGTCGTGTAAATACAGATAAATCTTTAAGTCTTGGAATAACCTTTTCAATTCCCATAGAAGCAATATGAAGTTTAGGAACCGATGCTCCCATATCCGCATTTCCTTCATTTGTACAAACAACAACTCCACCTGTTTCACTTATTGCAAAGTTAACACCTGTAAGTCCAGCTTGTGCTGTTAGGAAATCCTCTCTTAAACTAGCTCTTGCAGCACGAGTTAGATAAGTTGGGTCATCATTTCCTTTTTCAGTCCCTAAATGTTCATGGAAAGTATCTGATACATCCATTTTTTTAAGGTGAATGGCAGGTAGAACTATATGTGATGGTGGTTCATTTCTAAGTTGAACAATTCGCTCACCTAAATCTGTATCAATAACTTCAATTCCTCTTTGCTCTAAATATGGATTTAAATGACACTCTTCTGTTAACATAGATTTTGATTTTACTAATTTTGTTACATTTTTAGCTGCTAATATTTCATGAACTATTTTATTATGCTCTTGTGCATCTTTTGCCCAATGAACAATAATTCCTTTTTTATTTGCATTTTTTTCAAACTCTTCTAAATAGTGAGCTAGATTGTGCATAGTGTGAGTTTTTATACTGTTTGCATACTCTCTTAGTTTTTCCCACTCAGGAATACCTTTACTAGCTACATCTCTTTTTTGTCTAACAAACCATAATGCCTTATCATGCCAATGCATTCTCTCATCATTGGCTACAAATTTTTCAGCTTCTTCTGGATGACTCATAATGTTTCTCCTAAAAGTATTTCACTAATATGCATAACTTTTATTGGATTTTTATCCCTATTGATAATTCCCTCCATGTGCATTAAACAAGACATATCAGCACCTGTCATAACTTCAACTTTTGAATCCATATGGTCTTTTATTCTATCTTTTCCCATAGCAACAGAAATAGCCTCTTCAGTTACACAAAATGTACCTCCAAAACCACAACACTCATCATCTCTATTTAAATCAACTAACTCAATACCTTTTACTTTTGATAAAAGATTTTTTAGTTTATTAAATGGTGTAATATTTAATTCACTTGCACTTCCAAGTTTTAAAACCCTATGCCCATGACAAGAGTTATGAACTCCAACTTTATAATTAAATGTTGAATCAAAGCTCTCTACTTTGATAATATCATGTAAAAATTCTGTAATTTCATAAATTGATGTTTTTATTTTTTCATAGTTTTTATTGTCTTGAAAAAATGGTTCATAATGCTCTTTTACCATAGTTACACAAGAACCACTAGGTGCTACAATATAATCATATTTTTTAAATGTATTTACAAATCTGTGTGCTAATTTTTCAACATCCTTACTGCAACCTGAGTTTGCCATAGGTTGTCCACAACAAGTCTGTTCCAAGGGATATTCTACATCTAAATTTAATTTTTCTAAAAGTTTTAAAGTTGCCATTGAGCTTTCAGGGTAAAGCTCGTTCATAAAGCAAGGTATAAATAGTCCTATTTTCATAAAAACTCCTCATTTGATAAGGAAGTATATAAAAATGGTATAACAAAGATATGATATTTTTTTCTATTTTTTCATAAAAATTGTAAAATCATTATTTAAATAGTTCTCTTTTAGTATCACTTCCTTTGAAAGATTTTGACAATATAAATAGACATCAAAAATAGTTAAGTTATGTACAAAAGATTCAGTAAGGGAGTTAAATATAAAACCTTTTGTGGATTGTTTATAGCACTTCTGTATTGCTTCTAAATAATTATCTTCATTTAAAATATTTAAAGCTCCACTGCAAACATAATAATCAGCTTTTGGTAAATCATCTTTTAAAATATTTTTTTGTAAAAATATAGAGTTTGGAAATCGTTTTTTTGTAATATTTAAAATAAACTCTTCACAATCAATTCCTATATATGATTTAGGAAAGAGAAAACTTTTTTGAATATAGGTAATTAAATCCCCATATCCGCAACCCACATCTAATATAGTTGTATTTTCTATATCATTTTTTATAAAATCCAATAAAACTTCAAACCTAATAAATTGTCGCTTTGAAGAGCTCCATTTTAGACCTTTTGCACTTACACCATATTTTTTATATGCATTATAGTAAAAAGAGTGATTATCCATAAAAAACTTTATTTAATTTTTTCAATTAAAACTTTATTATCTTTTAGAAATTTTGAAACAATCTCAGAGTTTGTGTGTTCATAAGCTCTATCATAAACTATTCTTTTAATACCTGCTGCTATTAAATTTTTTGAACACTCGCTACAAGGCTCTAGGGTTACATAAATTGTAGCATCTTCAATACTTATTCCTTTTCTAGCTGCCCAAATAATTGCATTCATTTCAGCATGAATTTCATAAGTTTTTGACCACTCATGGTGATCTTTTGTATACTCGCCATTCCAGTGATCTTTACAATTTATATACCCAGCTGGAGTTCCATTGTAGCCTGTTGATAATATTCTTCCATCTTTTACAATAACAGCGCCTACTTGCTTTGAAACACATTTTGAAGCACTCGCTATTTCATGGGCAATATTTATAAAATTCCTGTCGCTTATCATTTTGTCCTACTCTAATTTTAAAATTTCAAAAATCTAAATTTTTATTAAAAATAGTCAAATTTTATTAAAAATTAGTAAAAAATGTACTAATAATGTCAAAAAATACCAAAATCTTTAAAATTTCAATTTATCACATTTTTATAGTTTTTTTTGTATTATACCTTAAATTTTTCAAAAAAAGGCTTGAGATGGAATTTAAAGATATAAAAGAATTAATTAGATTATTTGATAAAAGTGAGTTAAATAAACTTAAAATAAAAGATGGTGAATTTGAGATTAGTATGCAAACTGGTTTTGAGGGTGGTGCTGTTGTAACAACTTCTGCTCCATCAGTACAAACAGTTCAATCAGCTCCTGCTCCTCTTACTGTTGCTGCACCTGTTGCTACAGAACTTGCACCTGCTGCTAGCGGTGATACAATTAACTCTCCAATGGTGGGAACTTTTTATGCTTCACCATCTCCTGAGTCACCTGCATTTGTTAAAGCTGGAGATACAGTTAAAGCTGGACAAACATTATGTATATTAGAAGCTATGAAAATTATGAATGAGGTTGAAGCTGAATTTGATTGTAAGATAGTTGAAGTTTTAGTTCAAGACTCTGACCCTGTTGAATATGATATGCCACTTTACGTTGTAGAAAAATTATAAGAAAGATAAATTATGGCAGAAATAAAAAAAATCTTAATAGCTAATAGGGGAGAAATTGTTCAAAGAGCAATTAGAACTATTAGAGAGATGGGTAAAAAATCAGTTGCAGTTTATAGTGCTGGTGATAAAGAAGCATCTTATTTAAAACATGCTGATGAGGCTGTTTGTATTGGTGGTGCTAAATCATCTGACTCTTACTTAAATATCCCAGCAATAATAACAGCTGCTGAGATGACAGGTTGTGATGCAATTTTTCCAGGTTATGGTTTCTTATCTGAAAATCAAGATTTTGTAGAGATTTGTAGATTACATAATATTAAATTTATAGGTCCATCTGTTGAAGTTATGGAAAAGATGGCTGATAAATCAAAAGCAAAAGAAGAGATGATTAGAGCTGGAGTTCCAGTAGTTCCAGGAAGTGATGGAGCTGTTCATAGTGTTGATGAGGGAAGAAGAGTAGCACGTGAAATTGGATATCCAATTATGGCTAAAGCTAGCGCTGGTGGTGGTGGTAGAGGTATGAGACTTATTGAAAGTGAAGATAAGTTCGACCAACTATTTACAGCCGCATCAAGTGAAGCATTAGCAGCCTTTGGTGATGGAACTATGTATTTAGAGAGATTTATCAATAACCCAAGACATATTGAAGTTCAAGTTGTTGGGGATTCTCATGGAAATGCAATTCATATTGGGGAGAGAGATTGTTCACTACAAAGAAGACATCAAAAAGTTATTGAAGAATCACCTGCTATTTTATTAAATGATGAAACAAGAGCTAAACTTCATGATGTTGCTGTTAAAGCAACTAAATATTTAAATTATGAGGGTGCTGGAACTTTTGAATTTTTAGCTGATGATAAACAAAATATCTATTTTATGGAGATGAATACAAGACTTCAAGTTGAGCATCCTGTTTCTGAAATGGTATCTGGAATTGATATTGTTGAACTTATGATAAAAGTAGCTGAGGGTGAAAAAGTTCCTCCTCAAGAAAAAATCAAATTCAGAGGTCACGCTATTGAGTGTAGAATTACAGCTGAAGATCCAAATACATTTTTACCAAGTCCTGGAAAAATCACTCAATGGATGGTTCCAGGTGGAAGAAATGTAAGAGTTGACTCTCATATTTATACAAACTATGTAGTACCTCCATATTATGACTCTATGATTGGAAAACTTATTGTTTGGGGAAGAGATAGAGAAAAAGCTATTAATATTATGAAAAGAGCTTTAAATGAGTTTGAAGTTTATGGTATTAAAACTACTATTCCTTTTCATATTAGAATGATGGAAAATGAAGATTTTGTTTCAAATAATTATGATACAAAATATCTAGAAAACTATAAAGGTCTAGGTGATATCTAGCAAAAAAGCTTTAAGCTTTTTTGCTTAAAGCTTAAACTAATCTTTTATTGTGTATAATCCGGCAAATATACACAAATATATACTTATTACTCACTCATTTAGTTACTGCATTATCTTTTTTTAACTAAACTGTTTTATCAAGTTTGAATACTTTAGTTTTAGATATATACGTGTATATAAAATACACAAAGGTAATTAATGAATTTCTCGGATTTCAATTTTAAAAAAGATTTACAAAAGGCGATTGATGACGCTGGTTTTAAACAACCAAGTCCTATTCAAGCTGATGCTATTCCTGTAGTCTTACAAGGTAAAGATATTGTTGGTCAAGCACAAACAGGAACTGGTAAAACAGCTGCATTTGGTCTTCCAATGATTAATATGATGAAAGGTAACTTAGGCGTTGAAGCTGTAGTTATTGTTCCAACAAGAGAGCTTGCAATGCAAGTTAGTGATGAGCTATTTAGATTTGGTAAAAACTGTGGTGTAAACACTGCTACTGTTTATGGTGGACAATCTTATTCAATGCAATTAAGAAATATTGATAGAGCTTCAATTATAGTTGCAACTCCAGGTAGATTAATAGATTTACTAAAGGGTAAGAAAATTGATATTAAACCATCTTTTGTAGTTTTAGATGAAGCTGATGAGATGTTAGATATGGGATTTCTTGATGATATTAAAGAAATTTTTACATATTTACCAAAAGAGAGACAAACTCTATTATTTTCAGCAACAATGCCTCCTGCAATTAAAAAACTTGCACAAAATATTTTAGTTGAGCCTGAGTTTATAACAATTACAAAATCAGAAATGACAAACTCTAAGATTACACAAACTTTTTATGTTGTTGATGAGTATGAAAGAGATGATGCTTTAATTAGATTATATGACTTTAAAAACCCAACAAAATCAATTATTTTTTGTAGAACAAAAAAAGAGGTTGATAGATTATCTACTTTCTTAGTTTCTCAAGGTCATATGGCTAAAGGTCTTCATGGAGATATGGAGCAAAGACAAAGAGAAGAGGTTATTAGATCATTTAAAAAAGGTGCATTAGATGTGCTTATTGCAACTGATGTTGCTGCACGTGGTCTTGATGTAAATGATGTATCTCATGTATTTAATTATCATTTACCATTTGATACAGAGTCTTATGTACATAGAATTGGTAGAACAGGACGAGCTGGTAAAGATGGTGTTGCTGTTTCAATTGTAACTCCACATGAGTTTAGAATGATTCAAAAAATTCAAGCAACAACTGGTGGAAAAATGGAAGCTAAAGTTGTTCCTAATATCAACTCAGTTAAAGAGAAAAAAACTACTAGCTTAAAAGGTAAAATTTCTGAGCAAAAAGTTTATGATTCAGGTATTGCATTAGTTGAGTCTTTAAAAGAAGAGAGTGACTTATCTACAATTGCTTATAAATTAGCATCTATTTTAACAAATGATACTTTTGTAAAAGGTAATAACTATATTGGTAAATCAGAGTCTGATATCGAAAGATTATTCGAAAGAATGAAAAATGATAGAGGTGATGGTGGAAACAGAGGTAGAGGTGGACAACAACGAAGAGGAAGATATGGAAACAATAGAAACGGAAATAGACCTTCAAACGGTGGTGGAAACAGAAATAGAAATGGTGGAGGAGGTAGAAGAAGAGATTAATCTCTTCTTTCTTCTTTATAGTAGTTTTTAGCTACTTTTTTTGCTTTTTTAAAAGCTTCTTTGGTATCTTTACCAAATCCTCTAAAAACTCCATCTTTCCCAAAAAATTCAATTATCTCTAATTTCCCTTTTTTAATATCTACAATTCTAAAAATGTCAAATTCATTTTTTACTTTAGATACTTTAGGAAATTCGTTTTCAGTAAGTATTCTAACAGACATTTTATTCCTTTTCTCTATATTTTATACCTATTATAGTTTTTTTATTATAAAATTATACTTAATTTAAAATTAATTTAAGAAAAAATTTAGAAATTTAGAAATTTAAATAGAATATAATATAGTGAAATGAAATATAATAAAGCTTTAGTATATATTAGTTTAAGTTTTGTTTAATATTTCTGTAAATATTTAGCCAATATAATAATAGACTTATTAAATTACAAAATGATTACTTAAAAGGATATCTTTGGATTTTAACACAATTGAAAAAATGAATAAGGCTACTGATAAATCTCTTCCGGGATTTGCAAAAGTATCTTTAGCACTTTTGTTTATAGTTATAGTTTTCTTATGGAGCTATGCTTCTCACGATTCGATGCCTAATAATACTTTCTTAGTTATTGGTGCTGTTTTTGGTGCTTATATGGCTATGAATATTGGTGCAAATGATGTTGCTAATAATGTAGGTCCTGCTGTTGGTGCAAAAGCTATGACTTTGATGTGGGCAATTATTATTGCTGCTATATTTGAAGCTGCTGGTGCTTTTATTGCAGGTGGCGATGTTGTTAAGACTATTAAAAAAGGGATAATCGACCCTGCTTTAATATCTGACCCACAAATATTTGTTTGGGCTATGACAGCTGCTTTATTAGCTGCTGCTTTATGGCTAAACTTTGCTACGTCTATTGGTGCCCCTGTTTCAACAACTCACTCTATTGTAGGTGGTGTTATGGGTGCTGGTATTGCTGCTGCTGGTTTTTCTATTGTAGCTTGGGATACTATGGGTATGATTGCTGCTTCTTGGGTAATCTCTCCATTGTTAGGTGGGATAATTGCGGCATCATTTCTTTATTTTATTAAAAAGAAAATTATGTTTAAAGAGGATATGGTTGAATCTGCTAAAAAATTTGTGCCATATTTAATTGCATTTATGACTTGGGCTTTTTCTACTTATTTAATTTTAAAAGGTATTAAAAGACTTATTAAGCTTGATTTCTTTAGTGCAGCAGGTATTGCTTTGATAATTGCAATTATTGTATTTATTGTTGTTAAACCTGTTATTATGAAAGCTGCGGATAAAATTGAAAATAATAGAGCTGGTATTAACTCACTATTTACTATTCCTCTTATTTTTTCAGCTGCTTTATTATCATTTGCCCATGGTGCAAATGATGTTGCTAATGCAATTGGACCTTTAGCTGCTATTAATGATGCTTTAACTAATTCAGCAATCTCATCTAAAGTTGGTATTCCATTTTGGGTTATGGCTGTTGGTGCTGTTGGTATTGCTGTTGGATTAGCATTATATGGACCTAAGCTTATTAAAACTGTAGGTTCTGAAATCACAGAGCTTGACCAAGTTAGAGCCTTTTCTATTGCAATGGCTGCTGCTATTACTGTTATTATTGCATCTCAGTTAGGTTTACCTGTTTCTTCAACACATATTGCTATTGGTGGTGTTTTTGGTGTTGGTTTCTTAAGGGAATGGTTAGATTCATCTGAAGAGAGATTTTTAAAAGATATTAGACAAAAGTTTAAAAAAGATAAAAAAATCTTAGAGAAGTATGAGGAAGAGTTAGGAAAAATATTACAATCTAATGATAAATCTAAAAAAGAGTACAAAAGAATTGTTGAACTACATAATTTAATTGATCAAAAAAATGAACAAGTTTTATTAGAGAAAAAAGAGTTCAAATCAGCTAAAAGAGTTAAGTATGTTAAAAGAGATGCTGTTAAAAAGATTATTGCTGCTTGGATTATAACAGTTCCTGCTGCTGCTATACTATCAGCTTCTGTTTTCTTTATGATTAAAGGTATTATGCTTTAATTATCTTTTCTTATTAAACAACCTTATGATAATATTCCATTTATTATCATAAGGATTTTCTATCAGTGCTTTAATCTCAGTTGCTACTATTTATCTTTTTATTATTATTGGATACATTTTTAAACGTCATTTTAAAGAGCAAGTCCATGAAAGAACTTTAGTATTATTAAGTCTTTACTTTTTTTCTCCTATTCTTATATTTTGGGGTCTTACAAGAGAGCCTATTAATGCAGAGTTTTTTACTTCACCTATTATTTATTTTATTGCTGTATTTATTACTCTAATTATTGCTGTATTTTATGCAAAGTTTTTATTCAAAAATGAGCGTGAGGATAAAAATATATTTTTAGCTAGTTCATTAGTTGGAAATACAGGAAATCTTGGTATCCCACTTGGTATTGCACTTTTTGGTGTACAAAGTGTTCCTTATACCTCTTTATTAAATATTGCAAATGTATTTTATATCTATATTTTTTCTGTTTATTTTTTTGCAGGTGATAAGTTTAATTTTGTTAATGCTATAAAAGAAATTCTAAAAATACCTGCTATTCATGCCGCTTTTTTAGCTTTATTATATAACTATTTTGGATTTACTTTAAATAATGATT
The DNA here is from genome assembly GCA_965662175.1 of Arcobacter sp. Taxonomy (GTDB): domain Bacteria; phylum Campylobacterota; class Campylobacteria; order Campylobacterales; family Arcobacteraceae; genus Arcobacter. Next base: position 14,339 of record CBFIGT010000002.1, read on the forward strand.
TTGAGAAGCTATTTACAATGGGTGCTTATGCTGCTATTGCTTTACAGTTAGTTATATTTGGTGTTTTTATTTCACAGGTAAAAGTAAAAACCGCAAATTGGAAATTATCACTTAATATCTCTCTTTTTAAACATCTGTTGCTTCCATATATTGGATTGATTGTTATTTTACAGTTTGATATTGACCCTTTAATAGCTGCTGTTATATTTTTAGAGTTAACAGTCCCTTTAGCTGTAAATAATATAAATCTAGCCTCTTTATATAATTGTAAACCTATTGATACAACATTTGCTGTTTTAGTTACTTCTGCTGTTTTTATTGCTTTTGTTTATTTTTATATTATTACTATAAAACATTTTTTCGGGATTTAATATGTGTGGTATTTTAGGTTCAAATTTTATTAGTGATAATTTTAATTTAGCTCTTGATAATCTGAATAATAGAGGTCCTGATTATAGTAAGAGTTTAGTATATGACAATTATCAATTTGGTCATACTCGTTTAGCTATTATTGATTTGGATGATGAAGCTAATCAACCTATGGAGTTTGATGATATTATTTTAGTTTTTAATGGAGAAATTTATAACTTTAAAGAGTTGATTATAAGTGAAAAGTTATCATGTCTTACTAACTCTGATAGTGAAGTTATAATTAGACTTTATCAAAAATATGGTATTGAGTTTTTAAATAAATTAAATGGTATGTTTGCCTTTGCTTTATATGATAAAACTCTTTCAAAACTTTTTTGTGCAAGGGATAGATATGGTAAAAAACCATTTTTTTACTATTTTAAAGATAATAAATTTATATTTTCATCTTCTATAAAATCTATCATAAAAATTTTGGGTTTTACTCCAAGTTTAAATAAAGTAGCTCTTTCTCAATATCTACAATACTTTGTGCCTTTAAATGAAAATAGTTTTTATTCTGATATAAAAAAACTAGAAGCCTCCTCTTATATGATTTTTCAAAACTCCTCTATTCATATAAAAAAGTACTATAAGATTAAAACCTACAAAAGAGTTTTTGATGAAACTCTTGCTCTTAGAGATATAGAAGAGTTGTTGTTTGATTCCATGAAGAGTAGATTAGTAGGTGATGTAGAGGTTGGATGTTTACTTAGTGGTGGTATTGATAGTAGTTTAGTTGCTGCTCTTTATAGTAAAATAAGTGGAAAAAAAGTTAATACTTTTTCTGTTGGATATAGTGATTATAAAAATTATTCAGAATTGAATTATGCTTTAAAAGCTGCAAAACATATAGGCTCAAATCATCATCCTTTGGAGATATCTAAAAAAGAGTTTTTAGACTCATTTGAAACTACATTAGAAGCTCTTGAAGAGCCTCATGCTGATAGTGCTGCTATTCCTTTGTATTGTTTAACAAAAAAGATAAATAGTATGGGTATAAAGAGTGTGTTAAGTGGTGAGGGAAGTGATGAACTTTTTTTAGGTTATGATAACTATTTTAAATTTTTAAAATATTATGAGTTTAAAAACTCTTTAAATTCAAATCAAAACAGTTTTTTAAATGAGATAATTGGTGCTTTGCAAAACAATACAAAAGAGAGTGAATATCTAAGACGTGTTATAAAAGATGAAAATCTGTATAACTCTTTTGGCGAAATCTTCTCTTCATCACAAAAGAAAAGATTGTTTAAAAAAGTTCCTACTTTTAAAAGTGAAAAGTCAAAAAGTGATCCTGTTGATTGGATGAGTTATATTGATTTGAAAATCTGGTTAGGTGAAGCTCTTTTATCAAAAGTTGATAGGGTTTCTATGGCTAACTCTTTAGAAGTTAGAACACCATTTTTAGATTATAGATTAGTTGATTATATGTTTAGTGTTGATTCAAAACTAAAAATTGGAGATACAAACAAATATCTTTTAAAAAAGATTGCTTCAAAGTATATTCCTTTTGAAATTATTAACAGAACAAAAAAAGGATTTAATACTCCATATAATGAATGGATTTTTGATGAGTATGGTGATGAACTTTTAAATGTTGTTTTAAAAGTGAATAGTGAAACAAATCTTTTTAATGAGCAATATTTAAGACAAATTTTCAATCTTGCTAAAGAAAAGAAATTTAAACAGCATTTTTGGGCTATTTATTTATTCTCAAAATGGTATATTAAAACTTATTTATAAATACAAAATAAGATTTTAAAATGTAAAATAAATTATCCTTTTTAGGATATTAAATTTAAAGGTTTTTTTATGACAGTTTTAATTCCAACTGATAGTGATGATAGATTTGGTTCTTTTATTGCAAGTATTGAAGAGAATAATTCATGGGCTTTTGTTACTTTGATTGAAGGTCAAATTGAAAGGTGCGAATTTTTTGATAGAAAAGAGGATGTTTTTGAGTGGATTGATTATGTGGTTGTATTAAATGAGCGAGAATATTTTTGGCCTTTTAAAGATGAGGGTGCAAAAATTCTTACTGTTAGTACAGAAAAAAGTATTGATGAAATTATTGAATCTTTTTTATTAAATAATTTAACAGAAATCTAAAATATTTTTTCTAACTCAAGATTATTTTTTATTTACTAATTAAGATATTAGATAAAAAATAATCTTGAGTTTTTTTCTTAGATAATTATGTCTAGAAATATTTATATATATTTAGATATAATTTAAAACACCTTATTTATGGATAGTATAATGGAAAAAAATAGAGTTGGTAGACCAGTTGAGAAATTAAATAGAAAAAAAATTGGTTTGTCTTTAGATGGAATAACTAATGATATTCTTGATGATTTAAGTAAAAATCTTGGAAAAACAAAAAGCAAAATCGTAGAAGAAGCACTCTTTTTATATAATGAACATAATAAAAATATACAAAAAGAGCTTGATATTATTAACAAAACAAAAGATGATCCATATTATAAATTAAAAGATATGTTATATACTACTTTAAAAAAATAAAGGCTTAAAATCCATTTGGATCAAAACCATTATTCATATTAAAACCTAAATCAAACTCATTTGAAAATGAGTTTTGCTGAAAAGTTTTATCTTCAAAACCATTTTGAATAGATTTCATTCTTAAGTTCATAATATCAGTTTTTGGATCTATTCCTTGTGGGCATACTAATGTACAGTTTCCACATAAGGTACAATCCCAAACTCCATCATTTTGAATTTTTTCTAGTTTTGTAAATATACTCTCCTCTTTTTTGTCATTTACATATCTTAAAACTCTTGTTAGTGCATATGGACCTAAAAAATCTTTATTAATCTCATATACAGGACATGAACTAAAGCAACTTTGACACAAAATACAATTACTTTGTATATCTATAGCTTTTTCATCTTTATTTGTTATTGTATTTGCTGATCTCTTTTCTAAATAAGTATTTGCTTTTGTTAGTAGCTTTTCTTCATGTTTTAAATCAATAATCAAATCTTTTATTACTTTAGAGTTTTTAAGTGGTCCAATTTCATCATTATCTTTAAGACTACTTTTACATGCTAATCTCTCTACTCCATTGATTGTAATTGCACAAGAGCCACAAATACCACTTTTACAACCACATCTAAAGGCTAAACTATTGTCATTATTCTCTTTTATATACTCTAAAGTATCAAGTGTACTTTTTGTGCTATTCTCTAATATATACTCATGAGTTTTTGATTCTTCCCCATTAAATCTTTTTATTAGTAGTCTCATTTTATTTCCTCAAAACTATGTATTGTTTTATTTTTACACTTTTGTATAATACTAATTTTTTCATAATCTTTATTCTCTTTTGGAAAATCTTTCCTAAAGTGTGAACCCCTGCTCTCTTCTCTTTTAAGTGCTGAGATTGTAACTAGTTTAGAAATAGTAAGTAGATTTTTCAACTCAATATAATCTAGAAGATTTTTATTATATAGTTTGTTTTTATCTACTATTGATGAGAGTTCATATCTCTTATTTAATTCATCTATTATTTTAAGTGTATTCTCTAATTCATCTTTTTCTCTATATAGCCCTACTTTACTAAAGAGTAGTTTACCTAAATCTTTTTTTATTTGATAAATTGATTCTTTCCCTTTTTTATCTAGTAGTTTATCTATATTTATAAAGTTCTCTTTATCTTTAGATTTATTTATTGCTATCTCTTTTGATTTTTTAGCTGAATTTACTCCACATAACTTTCCATTGCTTATAATTTCTAATAAAGAGTTTCCACCTAATCTATTTGCTCCATGTATATTCATCTGTGCACATTCACCAATTGCAAATAGATTTTTTATAGATGTTTCACATGAAACATCACATAAAATTCCACCCATTGTATAGTGTGAAGCTGGATTAATTGGTATTAAATCTTTACTTACATCTAAGTTGATTATATCTTTTATAAGTTTTATTTCTTGGGGCATTTTTTCTTTTAGTAGCTTTATATCAAGGTGTCTTAAATCCAAATAAACATCTTCATTATTAAGTAGTTTATCTTTTATAGCTCTCGCAACAATATCCCTTGTGCTAAGTTCATCAACAAATCTTTTTCCATCTTTAGTTACTATATAAGCACCCTCTGCTCTTGCACTTTCACTTATTAATGTATTTGAGTATTTTAATGCAGTTGGATGAAATTGTACAAACTCCATATTTGATAGTTTAGCACCATTTTCATATGCTATTGCTATACCGTCTCCTGTAGTTGATGTAGAGTTAGTAGTGTATTTATTGTAAATATTCGAATATCCTCCAGTTGCTAATATAGTTGTTTTTGCATAGATATTACTTATTTCACTATTTAGAAGATTCATTACTTTTACGCCATAAACTATATTATCTTCAACAATCAAATCAAGTAGTATATGTTCATTTAAAAATTCTATATTGTTTTTTATGCAATTGTCATACAAAGTGTGCAAAATTTTTAGTCCTGTATAATCTGAACTATAGCAAGTCCTGATAGCTTTTGTTCCACCAAAAGCTCTTTGTGCTATTTCATTTTTACTATTTCTACTAAATGGTACACCTAAATTATCAAGCCAAGTTATTGTTTCATTTGCATTATTGCATATAAGTTCTATGGCTTTTTTATTTGCTAATCCTTTAGAAGAGTTATAGGTATCATTTATATGATTTTCAACACTATCATTTATACTATTGTTTAATACAGCATTAATTCCACCTTGTGCTTGAACAGTTTGAGAATGTGTTGGATATGTTTTAGATACAAGTAAAACATTAGCACCCTGCTCTTTTGCACTTAAAGCAGCACTTAGTCCAGCACCACCTGAGCCTATTATAATTACATCAATCATATTTACTCCCAAAACTCTTTTAAATTCTTTGGTTTTTCATCTGTATCATTTATTATAATTCCCTCAATACTATCTAGTTTGTCAAGTAAAGTAGATTTTTCTTCATTTACTTTATCTTTTGTTTTTATATTACTCTCTTCATTTATTACTACTTTATCATTATCAAATGACTCTTTTTCTTGGCTTATTGGCTCTTCATTATTTAAATCAAGTTTATTTATATCTTTATAAAGATTTGTTTCTATTGATTTTAGTTTTATATATTCAGCCATAATCAATTCATACTTCTCAAAATCTAACATAATAAATGAGGGCTTTCCATCTCGTAGTATAACTGCCTTTTCAATTTCATGACTCTCTATTTTGTCAAATAATGCTTTACTCTTTCTAATCAATTGTGTTGATGAAAACATTTCACTTGATTTATATTGTAAATAGTTCATTAAATACCCTCTTTGATATATTTATCTATATTATTCCCAACTAATTCAATAAGTTTTTTTCTTGACTCTATTGATGCCCAAGCTATATGTGGTGTAATAAGAATATTTTTATTGTTAAGTATTTTATTTAATGGATTAGAGTTCTCTATTGGCTCTTTATAGAGCGTATCCAATGCAAATTTAACACTCTTTTCTTCAACTATCTTACATATATCATATTCATTTATTATTCCACCACGAGCTACATTAATGATTATTGCATTATCTTTTAAGTTTTGCATATTTTCATAATTTATTAAATCTTTTGTTTTTTCATTTAGTGGACAGTGAATACTTATTATGTCTGACTCTTTTATTAATCTATTTAAATCAACAGATTTATACTCTTTATTGTGATTGCTATTTGATGTGGAATAGTATGTAACATTAGCACCAAATGATGAAGCTATGGATGCAACTTTTTCACCTATATTACCAAGTCCAATAACTCCCCAGTTTTTATTTGCTATTTCCATAAAGGGTATATCAATATTTGTAAATATTGGTGATTTTTCCCATAAGCCTTTTTTTACATAATCTGTATAGTGTTGTGTGTGTTGTATTATATGTAATAAGAGAGCAAATGTATGTTGTGCTACACTATTAGTAGAGTAACCAGCTACATTTTTTACTATTATATTTTTACTTTTAGCATACTCTAAATCTACATTATTAGTACCTGTTGCTGAAATACAGATTAACTTTATATTACAGTTATTCATTACATTTTTATCGATAATTACCTTGTTTGTAATAACAATATCTGCATCGGCAATATTTCTAACTGTTTCATTATATGAAGTTGTATCAAATGATTTTAACTCACCAAAACTCTCAAATATTGATATATCAATATCACTACCTAATGTATCTTTGTCTAATAATACAATTTTCATGTTGTATTCCTTTACGTATTATAATACGTAAAGGTAGCTAAATTATTCTTGGATTTTGTTTATTTTTTATTTGTAAAAATATTTTCAGCCCATTCAGTGATTGGACCTCTTAATACTTTTTGTAATTCAATAGCAAAAATATTTACTAAAGATGATTCATTTTTTGTAGATTTTAAAAGCGTAGTTAATGAGTTTGTATATTTATTTACATAGAAATTATCTATTTGTTTATTACTTCCAAGTATAACAACTTTACAAGAACTATCAATTCTTGATAAAACCATTTGCATTGTTTTGTTTGACATATTTTGAGCTTCATCAATTATTACAAAAGCATTTGATAATGTTCTTCCTCTCATCTCCCCTACCCACATAGTCTCTATAAAGTAGTTTTGAATCATTTGTTCAACTCTATGGTTTAACTCTTGTTCATCAATCTCTTCATACTCTTTATTTTTATTTGCTCTTCTTTTTTTATATTCAGTTCTTACTATATGATCTAAGCTATCCATAAGTGGATGATTATATATTTTAAACTTCTCTTCAAGTCCAGGTAAATATCCTACATCCTCACCTTTATCAAGTGATTCAATAGAGTTTCTAATATATATTATTCTTTGATATGCTTTATTTCTAACTAGTTTAAGTGCACCACTTAAGGCTAAAAGTGTTTTCCCTGAACCTGCTTTTGCTTCTACAATTAGAACATTAAAATAGTGTTGTAGTATTGCATTTGAAAAAAATAGTTGTTCTGTATTTAGTGGTGCAATTATTTGATTTCTAACTTCACCCTCATCTAATAATCTAATTTTGCCATTTTGAATTGATGCCAATAGTATTTGGTCTGAACCTCTAACTTTAAAGCAGTATGAGTAGTTATTTACTTTATACTCTTTATCATAAACATCAATATCTGTATTTTCTATATGCTCTAAATCTTCAAAATTAATCTCTATTTTTTTAATAAATTCAAATATTAGTTCATCTTTATTTGAACCAACTAATGATTGAGTTTGTATATCAAGTGATATAGCTCTTGTTCTTGCCATTATATCCATTGATAAAAATGTTGACTCATTTTCATAATAACTTGTAGCAAATTTTGCTATTTCAAGTATTCTTCTATCATTTATTATATTTAGTGATGTTGTTTTACTAACACTTGTATAATCATTTTTTGATATTATATCAACTGTTGCATTATTCTCATTCTCTATTTTTAGTCTAACAATTTTATACTCATTTTGACCACTTGTAAATAAAATAGTTGAATTTTCTAATATTCTTGCGAACTCTCTTGCTTGGAAGTTTATCTCTTCAAAACCAGTTTTTTTACTATCAATCTCATCTAAAACTGTTTCAGGTAATACAATTAGATTTTTATTTTCATCAGATAATTTAAAGATATTTGTAGCATCTTCAAGTAGAATATTTGTATCTAAGATATAGGTTTTATCAAACTCTTTTTTAATCATTTAACAGCCTTTGGTTTCATTATCATATATGAAATAAATGCGAAAAGTAAAATCATCAATAGTGTAAACAATATAGAAACAGTTTTTACAATCACATATGTAACAATTAATATTGATAATAGTGTTGGAACTTCATTATATGCTCTAAAAAATTTCCCACTTTTATAACTATCATTTGTTTCAAGTTTTGTTCTATAATAACCAAGTGAATATGAATAAATTATTAGTAATATTACAACAGTCAATTTAGCGTGTAGCCACATTCCACTTTTAAACATATCAGGATTTAAAGCTATCATTGCAATACCACTTATAATTGATGCATACATTGCAGGTAAACCAATATATTTATAGATTTTGTACTCTTGTATCTTTACAACCTCCACATACTCTTTTTTCTCACTATTTTCCACGTGATAAACAAAAAGTCTTGGCAAATAAAATAGCATCGCCATCCATGACATAACAGACATAACATGAAATGTTAATATCCAAGTGTAATATTCCATTTATAATTCCTTTATTTTTTTAATCCATTCATCTAATGTTTTTTCAAAACCCATGGCTTTTGAATTATATAAATCCAAATCTTTTTCCAAATATTGTTGTTTTACATATCCACCAAAATCATGTGGATATTTATAATCTAAATGTAGCGAATCTATATGTTTTGGTATAGGAAAAATTTTACCATTTTTAACTTCACTTATAGCTTTGTTTATTGCTAAATAGCTGCTATTTGATTTTGGTGATGAGGCTAAATAAACTACACATTGTGATAAGATTATTCTACTCTCAGGATATCCGATTTTTGATGTTGAAAGCATAGTACTTACAGCAATATTCAAAGCATTAGGATTTGCATTTCCTATATCTTCACTTGCTAGTATGACCAATCTTCTACTTATAAACTCAACACTCTCCCCACCCTCAATTAATCTTGCTAGATAATATAAAGCTGCATTTATATCAGAACCACGTATTGATTTTATCATTGCACTAGCTAGATTATAATGTGTATCAGAGGATGATGTTCCATCTCCAATTACAGTTTGTCTTAACTATTTTAATGTTTCACATGAAACATTACTATCAACTTTATAACTATAATCCAAGAGATTTAACATAGCTCTAGCATCACCTGAAGAGGAGTTTATTAAATACTCCCTACTCTCAAGCTCTAACTTTATCTTTAATTCATCTTGAGCAATATTTAATATCTTATTCAAATCATCTTTATTTAGCTCTTTAAATTCAAATAAAAAGCCCCTTGATCTAATAGCATTGGTAAGAGTAAAAAATGGGTTTTCAGTACTTGCTCCAATTATGATTGCATCTTGATTTTCCATAATTGGTAGTAGTACTTCTTGTTGATTCTTTGAGAGTCTATGAACTTCATCTATAAAGATTGTTGGTTTTAAAAGTGAATTTTCATATCTTGTGAAAACTTTTCTTAAGTCCTCAACTTTGATTGAAGTTGCATTAAAATAGTAGTAATCACTGTTTGTGGTTTTTGCAATAATTTTTGCTAGTGTAGTTTTTCCAGTACCTGGTTTTCCATAAAAAAAAAGGTGTGGGATTTCACCTTTTTTTATAAGTTTATAAAGAGGTTTATCTTTAGCTATTATATGAGATTGTCCTATAAAATTTTCTAAGGAGTTTGGTCTTAGTATATTTGATAGATTAGTCATTTTTAGTTGCTAGATAATCTTTTAAATTTTTGTACTCCTCTTTTGAAAGAAATCTACTTTTACCTGTTGGTAAATTGTTTAATGAAATTCCACCATATTCAACTCTTTTTAAATCCATTACATCTAAATTAAAATGAGCAAAAAATCTTCTTAACTCTCTATTTTTACCCTCATTAATTGATACTTTTAATTTAGAAAAGTTATCTTTTATTGAATCTATTTTATAACCTAAAAATGGAGCAAAAGTCATTGATTTAATTTTACTATCTTTTCTTGCACCCTTTGTTGCATCTTCAAGTTCTAAACCATTTAACATAGCCTCTTCTACAACTTTTGTAATAGGACCATTTAATTTAATCTTATATACTCTTTGTAAATCAGAGTGCATTAGTTCATTTGCAACATCTACGCTATCTGTTAGAAGCAAAACACCCTCACTTGAATAGTCAAGTCTACCTATTGGTAAAAAGTGCTTATATTTAGCTCCTAGAGTATCAAATATAATCTTTCTACCTTGAGGGTCATTTTTTGTAACTAACTCCCCTTTTGGTTTGTTATATACAAGTACAGTATACATTCTATTTTTTTCAAATTTTACAACTTTTGAGTCAATCATTACTAAATCATTTGCTGAAACTTTTGTAGCTAAATCAGTAACAACTTGTTTGTTAACTTTTACCCTACCCTCAGCAATAATTTTATCAGCTTCTCTTCTTGAAAACTTACTATTATGAGAAATAAATTTGTTAAGTCTAGTCTCTTCTGTAATTTCATTTTTTTGCATAATGTGGTCCTATTTTATACCTGCTTCAACTAAGTCATGTATATGTAATACACCAAGAAGCTTTTTATTTGTGTCTACAACTAAGAGTAATTGAATTTTATACTCCTCAATTACTTTTAATGCATCACTTGCCAATAAATTAACATCATCTAAAAGTTTTGGATTCATTGTTGCTATACTATCTACACTACAATCCAATGAAAAATCATTATTCATTAATGCTCTTCTTAAATCTCCATCACTTAATAATCCGACAACAGATTCATCTTTATCAACTAATATAACACTTCCAATTCTTCCCTCACTCATTTTAACAATTGCATCTTTTAAAAGTGTTTCACGTGAAACTACAGGAAGATTAGTTTTTCTAAGTAAATCTGAAACTTTTATAAATAGTTTTTTTCCTAAACTTCCACCTGGATGAAATGATGCAAAATCACTCTTTTGAAAATCTCTTTTTTTCATAAGACAGATAGCTAGAGCATCTCCAACAGCCATTGTTAATGTTGTAGATGATGTTGGTGCTGTATCTAAAGGACAAGCCTCTTTTGTAACAGTAATATCAAAAAAGATATCTGCATATTTTGCTAAAGTAGAGTTTGGATTTTTTGCCATTGCAATAAGTGGAATATCAAATCTTTTTAGATGAGGGAGTATTTGTATTAACTCTTCACTCTCTCCTGAGTATGAAATTGCTAATACAATATCATTTTTACCAATCATTCCCAAATCACCATGCATGGCTTCTGTAGGATGTAGAAAAAATGAGCTTGTACCAGTACTTGCTAATGTTGCTGCAATTTTTCCACCAACTAAACCTGATTTACCAACACCTGTAACAATAAGTTTGCCTTTGGTGTTGTAAATTAACTCAACTGCATTGTTCATATCAAAAGAGTTATTTGAAGCTGCTAGCTCCAACTCTTTTGCTTCTGTTAAAAGAACATCTTTTGCAATTTGGTTGAAATCCATATTAATCCTTATTGTACAAATAGAGTAGGAACAATCATTGGGTATTTTTTATATTTTCTTACACAGTGTTTTCTAACAACTTTTCTAATTTCATCTTCTAGGTATTTATTATTTTTAAATACACCCTCTTTTGCATTTTCTAAGAATAGTGATAATAAATCCTCAATCTCTTTTGCAAAAAATTTATCTTGTTTATCAGGTACTAAACCAAATGATGTAACTCTAGCTCTTTGTGCTAGTTTTCTATCATCTTGATTAATTTGAGCAACAATCATAACAACACCCTCGTTTGCCATTGTTTGTCTATCCATTACAATATCATCAGCAATTTTATGGTTAAGTTGATTATCAATATATACTTTACCTGATTTAACTGTTTTTACTTTTTTAAGATATTTTGGTGTAACTTCAATTTGCTCACCATCACTCATAATATAAACATTTCTTTCTAATACACCACATGCTACTCCTGTTTGACCATGTTTAACAGCATGATTATATTCACCATGAATTGGCATAAAGAATTTAGGCTTGATAAGTCTTAGCATAAGTTTTTGTTCTTCTTGAGCAGCATGTCCTGAAACATGAATTTCACTAAAGTTTTGATATGCAACTTCAGCACCTGCTTTTAATAAGTGATTAATGATTTGAGAAACACTAGCTTCATTTCCAGGAATTGCTTTAGCTGATAATATGATTTGATCACCTGGCTTAATTTTTATATGTCTATGCTCATGAATTGACATTCTATAAAGTGCACTCATAGATTCACCTTGGCTTCCTGTTGTTACAATAAGAACCTCTTTATCATTATATTTATGAACTTCGTGTGGATCAATAAATTGATCTCTTGGGAATTTTATATATCCTAAACTCATAGCAAGCTCTAAGTTTTTCTCCATAGATCTACCAATTACACAAACTTTTCTACCATATTTTAATCCATGGTCAATAGCTTGTGCAACTCTGTGGATATTTGAAGAGAAAGTAGACATAATAACTCTACCCTTTGCTTTTGAGAAAATATTATCAAAAGTAGGTCCAACTGTAAGTTCAGATTTTGTAAAACCTGGTGAGTGAGAGTTTGTTGAGTCTGACATTAAAAGTAAAACACCCTGCTCTCCATAATGGGCAAATCTATGTAAATCAGTTGGATATCCATCTATTGGAGTGTGGTCGATTTTAAAATCTCCCGTATGAATAATTGTACCTGCATCTGTTTTAATTGCTAAAGAAGATGAATCAATAATTGAGTGAGTAATATGCATCCACTCTATTTCGAAGTCCCCTATTTTGATTGGTGTTCTTTTTTGAATTGCTCTAAAATAAGATCTATGTTGTCTCATTTTATGTTCATCAAATTTTGAACCAATCATCTCTAAAGGTAATGATGTTCCATAAACAGGAAATTGCATCTCTTTAAATAAATATGGCATTGCACCAATATGGTCTTCATGTCCATGAGTAATAATTATAGCGTCGATTTTATCTTTAATATCTCTAATATGTGTAAAATCAGGAATTAAGATATCTACACCATGCATATCTTCATCAGGGAAACTCATACCAACATCAATAATAATTGCAGATTTTTCAGTCTCAATTACCATCATATTTCCACCAATTTCACCTAAACCACCAAGAGGTGTAATTCTGATTTTTTGATTAGAATTTAGATTTAATTTATTGTGTGGATTTAATCTATCTTTATGAATTCTTTCATTAATAGTGTGAGCTTTTTTTAAGTCACTAATCCAACCATCACCACTTTGATCAGGCATCTTAGGTACTACAGTTTTTTTTCTTTTATTATTTTGAGGTCTTTTAGCTCTTGGTTTTTTATTTCCAGCATTCTCTTGAGTATTTGTATTTGTGTTATCTGTTTCTTTTGTATTTTCTACATTTGTGTTTTGTACTGCTTGAGTAGGAGTACTCTCTTCTACTTTCGTAGGACTATTTGCTTGTGTCTTGTTCTCTTCCATTAATTGCCTTTGTATATATTTGGCTATACAAAGATGAACTAACTTCATGAGGTCTAACATTATCACTAATTTCAAGCTCTTTAAATATATCAGAGATAAGCTCTTTATTAAGTATTGAAGAGATATTTTTAGATAATTTTTTTCTAGGTTGCACAAAGCAAGCTTTCAAAAATTTATTAAAATCCTTATCAAGACGTTTAGAACTATCTTTTTTTATAAATAAAACTGAAGAGACGACCTTTGGAGGTGGCTCAAAAGAAGTTGCTGGTACATCAAAAAGTATCCTAACATCTTTTGAATTTTGCTTAGCAATAACTGCTAATGATGAAAACTCTTTGTCTCCAACATTTGCAGAAAATTTTAAAGCTACCTCTTTTTGAATCATAACAATAATATGTTCACAATTATCATCTTCAAATGCTCTTAATATTATATTTGTGGCAATATAATATGGTAAATTAGCGATCAAATCATACTTACTATCATGTAAACTATTTTGCTTGTCCCATGCTTCTAAAACATCTGTGTGGATTAGATTTAAAGAAGCATCTTCTATATTGGAAGCAAATTTATCACGTAAAATAGAAAGAAGATCTGTATCAACCTCGTAGGCAGTTACATCTTTGTATTTGACTAAATTTTTTGTCAAATCACCTAATCCAGGCCCAATTTCTACAATATGATTATTGTTGTTGGGCATCGATTCGATGATCTTTGTTAGTACGTTGTCATCTTTTAAAAAGTTCTGACCATATCTTTTTTTTGCTTTTACTTTTTCCATAAGGTAGAGATTATATATGAAATTAACTTACATTTAGATAAGATAAAAAGATAAATAATTAAGGAAATATAGTGAGTAATTTTGCAAAAAGAATAATACCTTGCTTAGATGTTAAAGATGGAAGAGTTGTAAAAGGTGTTAATTTCGTAGGATTAAAAGATGCAGGTGACCCTGTTGAAGTAGCTAAAAGATACAATAATGAGGGTGCTGATGAGATTACATTTTTAGATATTACAGCAAGTCATGAAAATAGAGATACAATAGTACATATAGTAAAAGATGTGGCAAAAGAGGTATTTATTCCCCTAACTGTTGGTGGTGGAATTAGAACATTAGATGATATTTATAAACTATTAAATGTGGGGTGTGATAAAGTTTCTGTAAATTCAAGTGCAGTTGTAAATCCTGGATTTATAGATGAGGGCGCAAAAAGATTTGGTAGTCAATGTATAGTTTGTGCTATTGATGTAAAAAGAGTTGCTGATGGTTCATACCATGTTTTTGTAAAAGGTGGACGTGAAGATACAGGACTAGATGCCTTAGCTTGGGCTAAAGAGGTTTATAATAGAGGTGCTGGAGAGATACTTCTAACATCAATGGATACAGATGGAGCTAAAACTGGATTTGAATTAAATATAACTGAACAAATCTCAAATATTGTTGATATTCCGGTGATTGCAAGTGGTGGTGCTGGGACTATGGAACATATAAAAGAAGCCTTTGAACATGGAGCAAGCGCTGCCTTGGCTGCTTCTATTTTTCATTTTAAAGAGATTGATATTATGGATTTAAAACACTATTTAAGAGATAACAATATTCCAGTAAGGATATAAAATGAAAAAACTTTTAATACTAATTTTCCCAATATTTATTTTTGCTTATGAGATTAATTTTAATAAAACCTTTTCTAGGGATTTAATGCCAAATATTTTAAGTGCAAATATAAGTATAAGTATTGAAGATAAAAAAGAGAGATTAGTAATAAATAGATTAAATATATTTGATAAAGAGATAAAAAAATATAAAAAAATTGAGAAAAAACTAGGTACTTTTAATGTAAGACCTGTATATCAACATAGTAGTAATTCACCTATAATAAAGGGTTATATAGGTGAACTAAGATATGAAATAAGTACAAAAGATGCTCTTTTTATGGGAGAGTTCGTCTCTTTAATTACTAGTTTAAAGGATAATCGAGATACATCAGTTTCATTGGGAAACTTATCTTGGAAAGTTAAAAGTGATAGTTACAATGTAGCTTTGGATGTTTTAAGATTAGAGGCAATTAATTGGGGTGAAAACTATAGTAAAATATTGTCTCAAGATTTAAAAAAAGAGTGTGAACTTCAAAGTGTTAATTTTGCAAACTATAATCAAAGACCTATAATGTATGGAACAAGACAACTTAATAATTTTTCTTCAATGGCAAAAGAGGAGATGGTAATTCCTGAAATGTCAGAAGAAGAGATAACATTAAATACAAATTTTAAAGTGGAGTGTAAATGATAGTTTGTGCTGGAGATATTGAGAGTTTTAAATTTGCTGAGCCAATTGGAATTGGTTTAGTTGATGTTGCAATAAATTTAACAAGAAGATGTTTGTTTAATAAACCTGAATATCTTTTGTTTATAGGAACAGCTGGAACTTATGGAAATCATGAGATTTTGGATATTGTTGAGTCAAAGAGAGCTTCTAATTTGGAATTGTCATTTTTAGAAAATAACTCATATACACCACTTGATAACGTATTTGAATCAGAAAATAAGTTTGTAAGAAATGATACTATTGTAAATAGTTCAAACTACATAACAACAAATATGGAAATAGCAAAAAAATATAATGAGTATGGAATTGGAATTGAAAATATGGAGTTTTTTTCAGTTTTAAAAGTTGCCCGTGAATTTGAAATACCTGTTGCTGGAATTTTTTGCATAACAAACTACACTAATAAAAATGCCCATGAAGATTTTAAAAAAAATCATAAACAAGCTATGGGAAAAATTACAAAATATTTATTAGAAAAAAATATTATAAGATAAAAGGAAAAGTATTGCAATCAATATATGATTTTACTCTTGATGAATTAAAGGCTAATTTAAAGCCTGCATTTAGAGCAAAACAGGTTTATAATTGGATTTATAAAAAGTATGTAAACTCATTTGATGATATGAAAAATATACCTAATGATTTAAAAAATAGTTTAAAACAGAACTATGCAATTGATATTTTAAAAATCATTAAAAAAGAGAAAAGTAGTGATGGAAGTATAAAATATCTTTTTCAACTACATGATGGAAAAACAGTTGAAACTGTATTTTTACTTATGCGTGAAAAACAAATAGGTGATGATGGAGTTGTTGAAAAGGGTGAAAAATATACTGTTTGTGTATCAACACAAGTTGGCTGTAAAGTAGGTTGTACTTTTTGTTTAACAGCAAAGGGTGGATTTGTTAGAAACCTAACAGTTGGTGAGATAGTTGCACAAATTGTTCATATGAAAAGAGATAATAATATTGATGAAAACAAGTCATTAAATATCGTATTTATGGGAATGGGTGAACCACTTGACAATTATAATAACTTTGTTCATTCAGTAAAAGTATTTAGTGAAGAAGAGGGTTTATCAATAAATAGAAGAAGACAAACAGTTTCAACATCTGGAATCTCTTCAAAAATTGAAAAACTTGGAAATGAAGATTTAGGAATTCAACTTGCGATTTCACTTCATGCTGTTGATGATGAGTTAAGAAGTGAGTTAATTCCTATGAATAAAGCTTATAATATAAAATCAATCATAGAGGCTGTTAAAAAGTTTCCTGTGGATGCTAGAAAAAAAGTTATGTTTGAATATTTAGTTATAAAAGATAAAAATGATGATATAGCAAGTGCTAAAAAACTTCTTTCACTTCTTGATGGAATTAAAGCAAAAGTAAACTTGATTTACTTTAATCCATATCCAGGAACTACATATCAAAGACCCGAAAGTAAAAAGATGATAGAATTCCAAAATTATTTAATAAGTAGAGGTTTATTATGCACAATAAGGGAATCAAAAGGTCTTGATATCTCAGCTGCATGTGGGCAACTAAAAGAAAAGGATGCTAATGGAACCGCTTGATTTAGCAATGGTTATATTTATTTGTGTAGTAGTAATAGTATCCGCAATTGGATTTTTTAAAAGTAATAAGAATAAGGAAGATTAATGGCAGTAACAAGATTTGCTCCAAGTCCAACGGGATATTTACATATTGGTGGACTAAGAACAGCTTTATATAGTTATTTATGGGCTAGAAAAACTAATGGTGAATTTAAATTAAGAATAGAAGATACAGATACAGCTAGAAATAATGAAGATGCTTTAAAAGCAATTATAGAAGCTTTTGACTGGGTTGGATTAGCTTATGATGGTGAAGTTGAATACCAATCAAAAAGAATGGATATTTATAAAAAATATATTGACCAACTTTTAGCTGAGGGTAAAGCATACTATTGTTATATGAGTAGAGAAGAGCTTGATACTTTAAGAGAAACTCAAATGGCAAATAAGCAAACACCAAGATATAATGGAACATGGCGACCTGAAGAGGGTAAAATATTACCTGCAATTCCTGAGGGAGTTGAGCCAGTTGTACGAATAAAAGCTCCAAAAGAGGGAATAATTACATTTATTGATGGTGTAAAATCTATTATGAATTTTGATTGTAGTGAGGTTGATGATTTTGTTATTGCTAGAAGTAATGGTGCTCCAACATATAACTTTGTAGTAGCAATTGATGATGCACTTATGGGAATGACTGATGTAATTAGAGGTGATGATCACTTATCTAATACTCCAAAACAAATAGTGATTTATGAAGCTCTTGGTTGGACACCACCAAAGTTTTATCATATTCCTATGATTAATAATCCATCAGGTAAAAAACTATCTAAAAGAGATGGTGCTATGGATGTTATGCAGTATAAAAAAGATGGATATCTACCTGAGGCTTTATTAAACTTTTTAGTAAGACTTGGTTGGTCAAATAAAGACCAAGAGATTTTTTCTATGGAAGAGATGTTAGAGTTATTTGATCCAACAAATATCAATAAATCAGCATCTGCATATAATGAAGACAAACTTTTATGGCTAAACTCTCACTATATTAAAAATTTATCAAATGATAGATTAGCAAAAGAGTTAGAGTTTTTTGATTGCTTTGTTCATGGGCACGATAAAAAAGAGATGTTATTAGATTTAACAAAAGATAGAGTTCAAACCTTAGTTGAGCTAAAAGATGCAATAAGTATAATTTTAGATACACCAAGTGATTATGAAGCAAAAGGTGTTAAAAAATTTGTTAAAGATGAAACTATTTTAAAAATATTAGATAGTTATCTTGGAGTATTAGAAGAAAATTCTGATACTTTACATCTTAGTGTAGATTATGAAGCTATTACAAAACCTTTTATTGAGAAGTTTGACCTTAAATTTCCTCAACTTTTTCAACCAATAAGATTAGCTTTAACAGGTACAACTCAAGCCCCATCAGTTTATGATATCTTAGCTGTTCTTGGAGTTGAAACATCAGTTGCAAGAATTAAAACAGCCATTGAAAAGAACTTTAACAAAGAGGCATAAAACTAGACTTCCATTGGAAGTTTCAGACTTTTGGAGATAAAAGATGAAAATACTTTTGATGGAAGATGATTTAATACTAAATGAGATTATCCAAGAGCATTTAGAAGAGAAAAACTACCATGTCATCTCCACATATAGTGGAGATGAAGCTCAAGAATTTATCTACAAAGAAAAATTTGATTTACTACTTTTAGATGTAAATGTTCCAAATATAAATGGCTTTGAATTATTAAAAGATTTACGAAAAAATAGTATAAAAACCCCTGCAATTTTTATAACATCATTAGATATGGTTGATGATATTGAAAAAGGTTTTGATAGTGGTTGTGATGATTATATTAAAAAACCTTTTGAGCTAAAAGAGTTGGATATTCGTATAAATAATATTAAAAGATTATTTAATATTTCACCTATAAACTTAATCAAAATATCAGAATTTATAAACTTAGATACTAAAGCATTATCAATAAATATCAAAGAAAAGAGTTTTCATATCTCTAAAAAAGAGTGTGAAGTTTTAGAGTACTTTTTAAAAAATAAAAATAGAGTAATAAGCGTTGATGAACTTAGCTTAAATGTTTGGACTTATGAAAATAGCCCAAACTCTTCCACTATTAGAACTTATATAAAAAATATTAGAAAGATATTAGGGGAAGAGATTATCTCAAATATTAGAGGAGTTGGTTATAGATTTAACAGCAAGTGAAAAACATACTTTTTTTAGATTTCTTTTTTTATATTTGGGTTCATCATTTGTTTTAATGGCTCTTGTCGCTTTTTTATATTTTGAGAATGAAAGAACACTATATTTTGATTTAACAAAATCAAAAATGCAAAATGTAGTATCAAAAGTCTCAAATGAGATAATATTTTCCCATATGAGAGGCACAAAGTTTAATAAAGAATTTTATTTAAAAAATAGAGATTATCAAATCTCATTTTATGATTTTGATAGGAAAAAACTCTTTGGTACTCTTGATGAAAATATTGATTTTAGTAAAAAAACTATAACAAATGATAAGTTTATTATGTTGATAGATAACTCAACGGTAGGGCATTTGGGAATTGAGTTTATAGTAATAAAGGATAACTCTTTTAGCAAAAAAATAAGCGAATTAAAAATCTCAATAATCTCTTTATTTTTACTCTCTTTTCTTTTTATTTCAATAGTGGGGTTTTATTTAGCAAAACTATTTTTAAAGCCAATAAAAGATGAAAGAGATAAACTAAATAACTTCATAAAAGATACAACCCATGAGTTAAATACACCAATAAGTGCCATATTAATGTCAACAGAAAATGAAACATTAAGCCCAAAACAACTCCAAAGAGTAAGACTTAGTGCAAAAAGAATCTCTGAAATATATAAAGACTTAACATATGTTTTTTTACAAAAGGATATTGAAAAGGGTGAGCTAAAAGAGTTATCTCTTCATGAAGTTATCAAAGAACAACTAAGCTATTTTGAGCCATTGGCTTTAAAAAAAAGAGTAACTATAGATTTAGATATTTCAGATTTTACTTATAAAATCCATAAAGATGATTTCATTCGATTATTTAATAATCTAGTTTCAAATGCAATAAAATATAATAAAATCAATGGAAATATATCTATTATTTTAAAAAATAAGTGTTTAATCATAAAAGATACAGGAATTGGTATAAAAAAAGAGAAAATAGATGATATATTCAAAAGATATTATCGAGCAACCACACTACAAGGTGGCTTTGGAATCGGACTTAATATTGTTTGGGAAATTTGTAAAAAATATAATATAAAATTGAGCGTTGATTCTACATACAATAAAGGAACAGAAATCAAGGTTTTGTTTAATTTATAACTTGGTTATACTAGTATAATTTTTACTAGTATACTATATAAATTTATGATATTTACTTTAAGTTTAAATACTTCTTTAGTTCATCTTGAATCTTCATTTTTAAAGATAAAGGTTCAATAACTTTTAAATAAGGTATCCAATTTTTATGAACTCAATAAGGTTTCAATAAATATAAACTATCTTCACTAGCACCTTATTAATTTTATAATTACGAACTCTTAGTTCCTCTATCAACTTTGTTTGATAAAGTATCTTGAGATAGAGGAAGTTTTAAAACTATACTAAATCCCCAAGCTTTATATTTTTTAATACAGGTATTTGGTTGTAGTATTGGTTTATTTTAGTTCCATAGCTTGTGAGCATTACAACTTTTAGATCATATTTTTTATTTTTGATTCCATATTTTATAAATTTTTCTTTTTTGTTTTGAAGGTTTTTAGCATAAGATTTATCTATGATAAACTCATCCTTATAGTATTTACACTCTACTATATCATAAGTGTTTCCAATATACTCGATGATGATATCTATTTGTGCTCCACTATCATCTTCATCTTTTGCTATATAATCCCAGTATCCAATACTTTTTACCCCTGCACTCAAACCTCTTATTTTAAGATACAAGTCAATATTTGCGATTACAAGCATCTCAAAAGCAAATCCTTGCCAAATAATATAATCATGAGAGCTTGACTTTGTCTCAAAATAATCAATAAGTGAAGCGATATCATTTTTACTAAGTGGCTGTACCCATTTATTGAAAAAATTACAAAATGGGTCAGACACCATATATTTTGTATGTTTACTAGCGTATGAATGTCTTCCAATGGCTTTGATAAATCCTGTATCTATAAGCTCTTCTATATGGATTCGTAGAGTTGATGATGTGATATCTTCTAAAAGAGTTTCAAGTTCCATCATCTCTAAACCACTTCGTTTTGATACAAGTAAATCTATTATCTTTTTATGACTTGATGACTTATCATAAAAAAGAGATTTAAAAAGTGTGTCAAACTCTTTGTATAGTGGTGCATGGAGTGAAAAAAATAGTTTATTTATATTGTGAGATAGAGAGTCTACAATCAAGATAGCTTAAATATTTTGCTACACCACCAAGCACCATATAGATATCTACTACACTTTTATCATCTATATCAAATCTTTTCTCTTTTAGTAAATACTCTTTGGTCTCTTTTAAATCAAATGGAAAAAGTGGTATCTCTATATCTACTCTATGATAAAGTGGTCCATTTGTATCTTTTAGTATTTTATTTTTTATCCAAGATGCATTTGATCCACAAAGTATAACAATAAGATTATTGTTTTTTTCGATATAAGTGTTATAAAAGTGTCCAAAGGCACTTAAAAATCCAGACTTATTATGTCTATCTATCCATGCAACTTCATCTATAAATACTATCACTTTAGCTTGATGATTTTTCTCTTTTATCTGATTTTCAATGGTTCGTTTTAAAAATATAAAAGCTTCATGCCATTTGTTTATAGCTTTTGTTGGTTCAGCTTTAAACCAATCGTAAACAGCCTCAACAAAATAGTCTTTTTGTACTTGTGAGTCTTGATCAGCACTACCTGTGAATTTAAAAAAAAGGCAATCTTTTCTATGCGTTTGAAACATATAGTCCACTAAATAGGTCTTGCCTATTCTTCTTCTACCATGTATCACTACAAGTTTGCTTTTATCTTCTTCACAAAGTGAATTTAAAAGTTCTATCTCTTTGACTCTTCCAATCAATTTTTATCCTTTATTTTACAAGATATATTAGGTATTATACTATAAAAAGTAAAATATCTATTTAAAAATATATGTTTTTTTAGTTATTAAAAGTAAAAAACTTCAAACACTTTGTATCTTTGATAGATAATTTAGATAGTTAATTTGTGCTTATTGAAACACTAGAGAAACAAAAAATAAAACTAAATGATAAATCACAAAAGTAACTTTTAGATGAATTTACTATAAATTTTGATAAAGCAAGAGTATATATTAACATCTATGCCACAAGCTATCCACTTGATTTTATAAATAAGTTTGAAACTTCACTTTATAATAATGGTTTTAATAAATGGCATGATGTGTTACTAAGCTTATGTGAAAAAGAGGATATGGTGGCTTATTCTGAAATATCTTATTTAATAAATCAAGTTAATAAATCTTTCTATAACAATAACCTAGATATTTATGATTTTATAAATCTTGAGATGTTGTAGGAAAGCTTTTACGTTATTAGTTTTCAAATATTATATATAAGTTATAAAAGTATTTAAAAAAAACAATATGTTTAATTTCAAACTATAATAAAGTTGCTATAATATTATTTAAATATTGTTGTCAAAACAATTTATATCAAATCAAGTATTTAAAGAAGTTTTAGAACAAACAACAGATGATGAAGAGTTTATGGGGGCCTTAAAAAGTATGAAAAAAATGAGAACAAATAGAGAAAACCATATATCTAATAGAGAATATATAAAAGACTTAGTTTTGTCAAAAACACCAGAAAAATGTCAAGAAGAACTTATAGAAGCTTCAATATACATAGAGCAACTAAACAATTTTATTGATGACAAAATACAATTATCAGAAAATAAGGTATATCAATTACTTAATTATTTGTATTGCAATCACTCTTTACATCTTAAATACCAATTAGACAAAGATAAATGGTTAAGAAGAGCAAGAAAATATGAGGAGAGAGATATAAAAGTTCCAAAATATTGCTTTACTAAAACAGAGGAATTAAGTTTAATTCCTGATGATGAAAAATATAAGGTTCCTCTCGGTAGATTAAATAAAAAAGAGCAACCTATCTACTATGCTTGTTTTTCTGACAAAAATTTCAACTACTATGATGTTGTGTTATCAGAAGTTAATGCTATAGACCTAGACTATGTTAATTTCTTAGATTCTATAACTACTGGGTATTTAGAGGTAATACGCATCGGTGCATTTGATTTATTTATGAGAGGTCAAGCACTACATCATTGGATTGATCGTTATAATTTAAGAATTTTTAAACTTTTTAAAAAATTTTGTGAAAAAAAACAAAATAAATTTTTGATTGAATCACATCAATTATGTAGTGCATTTTTTACTGATATATTAAGTAGAAAAAATCATAAAAATCTGTATAAAGTTACTTCTATACTTGCAGATATTATTTTTGAAAATGAACATGTAGATGCAATCATGTATGAATCTGTAGAAGTAAAAGGTGCTCCTGTAATAGCTATAAGACCAAAAGCATTAGCCCAAAAAGTTCAACACAAAAAAGTAGCAAGTCTTAGAGTAGAAGCAAATTTAGGTTATGGAATATACTACACAAATGTTATAAATGAAGGTAAAGTAGATGGAAAATTATTAAGTTGGGATTGTTAAATGTTCA
Organism: Arcobacter sp.; assembly: GCA_965662175.1. Lineage (GTDB taxonomy): Bacteria > Campylobacterota > Campylobacteria > Campylobacterales > Arcobacteraceae > Arcobacter. The sequence goes on from CBFIGT010000002.1 coordinate 38,533, forward strand.
GAAAAATTACAAAGGATAACTAAATGTATAAATGTAAAGAAGAAGAAAATTATATTGTTATATACAATGAAAGACGGAAGTTTAGAGTATTAAAATTTAAGAAACCAAATCAAATAAATATAGTAGATGTAACCTATGGAAATAAAACAACTGGCGGCTATTGGACTAATATAAACGACTACTGTGACGAGTTTATATCTAAAGTTATATTTTTTAAACATTTAGAGTTGAATAAAATGGCAAATAAACAAAATAAATAAGAAGGACAGCTTATAAAGATGAATAACATTAGGACAACAAACCAAAACAGTAAACTAACCATTTTAAAACACAAAAGATTTATACTATGATTTATTACATTAAATTTATACTATTTGCTCTTCTTATATTTGTTTCAATGATTAGATAGAAAATGAGTATAAAATTGAATAACACAAAATCTTCATACTGGTATGATGCAATAATACAATGGGCAGAGGATAATGATATACCTGAGCTTGATGAAAATAATATGGGTATTCCAAGGGATAAAGAAAAATTATATAATTCAGAAGAAATAAATTTATTACATTATGATGCTAAGAATTTACCTAAAGAAATAAAATATTTAACAAATTTAGATATCTTAGATATGAGTTTCAGCAACTTAGAGTCAATACCTGATGAAATTGGTAATTTATTTAACTTAGAAGATTTATCTCTAGGTGCAGGGAAAGATAATCTTGATTTACCAAATAGTATTAAAAAATTAAAAAAATTAAAATATGTAAGTTTGAGTGGAAACTTTTCAAATAAATCAATTTATCTACTTCTTGATTTACCTATAACTCATTTGAGAATTACATACAATGATAGTTTGCTGAATTTGCCTGAAGATTTCTTTTTAAAACTAAAAGATTTAAATTATCTTGAATTATCAAATGTCAATAATCTAGTTTTGTCAGATGCTCAATATAAGATTGCATTACAATTAAGAAAACCTGATTATTGTAATCAATACAATTCTGTAATGAAAGAAAGAATGTTAGTTGACTATGGAAAAGGGTTTAGATTTTTCTCATATTGGAGAAATAAATCAACCACAAAGTATCATGTTAGGATATGACCATTATTTAAAAAGTATATCAACAATTCATCAGGATTTAGAAAAGTATTTTGTCAAGGACAAGGAGAAACATTTTTTAAGTTGGATGGATGTTTTTCTAAAAGATGATATTTATATATTAGGGTTAGAATTGGACTTTGGTGAATTAGATCTATGGTGGATGATTTCATACAGAAATAGATTAAAATTAGAATATAACTTAGTACATAATAAAATAACCTATATTGATATTAAAAGTAAAGAAAGTTTATCAAATAATAAAGATAGAGCAAAATTATCAATGTTAAAAACTTTTGATATTGATATAAAAATTGTTGAATTAGTAAATAATAATTACCAAAATGCATATGATGAAGTTATTATATATTTGCAAGCTCAATTACAATAACTTAAAATAAAGGAAAGAAAATGGCAGCTGGTTTATGGATGGTAATAATGGGATTAATATTTTTCTACTTTGTATATCTTTTTAAACGATTTATACTTGGTAAATCAAAAGATGAAATACAACTTGAAGATTTAGAAAAAGAAGAAATGGAGTTAATTACGAGTAATAGTATATTTAAGTCAAAAGCTAAAAAAGAAAAACAATTAAAAGAGTTAAGAGATAAAATTGAACTATTAAATAATAAAGTTAATCAACATAAAAATACTGACACTTCACTAACAAAAGCAGTTTATAACCATAGTAAAGATGTTGTAAGTGAGATTAAACCAAAAATAAATGAATATAAAGAGAAGTATTCTTCTTCAAATCAAATAAATAATATTGATATTCTAAATGAAGATGAGCTTTATGAAAAAATAATGATAGAAATTGAAGAAGATAAAAAAGTAAAATCAACTTGGGCAAGAGCATTAGCTCAAAGTGATGGAGATAAAAATAAAGCTGAGTCTTTGTATATTAAATTAAGAGTTCAAAATATGAAAGAAGAACAAGCAAGAGAAATAGAAAGTCAAAAAGAGCAGGAAAAACAAGCTAAATTAGCCAAAGTAGGTGGAAAAGAATTAAATAAGCAAGAAAAAGACTTTTTAAGTAATTATGGAGTAGATCTTTTTTCTTCAAATGTAGATATAGATTTTAATAGTATTATAATTAATACTCCAAGTGGTAAAAAAGAATATAAAAGAAGCTAAATTTTAAATGAAAAAACTAATCCCTATACTAATCCTACTAAGCACACTAACATACGCTACTACTCTACCAAACGAAGCAATAATAAAAATATTTGCTTCAATATCAACTCCAAACTATAAATACCCTTGGCAAACAAGTAAGATAGGTAATTATACAGGTTCTGGTTCTATTATAAAAGATAATATGATTTTAACATCTGCTCATGTTGTAAGTGGTGCTAGGTTTTTAGAAGTACAAAAGGAAAATGATCCTAAAAAATATATTGCGAGTGTTAAATATATTTCACATCAAGCAGATTTAGCAATAGTAGAAGTTGAAGATAAAACATTTTTTGAGAGTACAAAACAATTAAAATTTAACTCAAATATTAAACCAAGGGATGAAGTTATAGTTTTAGGTTATCCTATAGGAGGACAAACTATTTCAACTACTACAGGAGTTGTATCTAGAATTGAATATACAAACTATGTTTGGAGTGGAGAGTATCTTTTAGCTGTTCAAGTTGATGCTGCTATTAATAGTGGAAATAGTGGTGGTCCAGCAATCAATAAAGATGGAGAGATTTTAGGGGTTGCTATGATGAGTTTAACAAATGCTAGCAATATCTCTTATATTGTTCCATCTATTATTGTAAATACATTTTTAGAAGATATCAAAGATGGTGTAGTAAACGGCTTTGGTGATGATGGTACTTTAATAAACTATATTAGAAACGATAGTGTTAAAAAATATTTTGGACTAAAAGATGATAATGGTATTTTAGTTACTAAAGTAGCATATGGTACGAATAACTTCAAAGAGAATGATATTATCATTGAAATAGATGGTAAAAAGATTGCAAATGATGCAACAATTAATTCTCAATTTGGTAGAGTTAATGCTAATTTAATTATGAATCAAAAACAAATAGGGGATACAGTTGAGTATAAAGTGTTAAGAGATAAAAAGATTATATCTTTTACTCATACTATTAAAAAAAACAATCCTTTGATTAAAAGGGAGTTTAATAAAGAACCTAGATATTTGATATTTGGTGGTTTAGCTTTTACTCCACTTACAAAAAACTATATCTCTTCAATATCTAATAAATCAAATGCAATTGAAATGCTTTTTTACAATAAAGATAAAACAGATGATTTTACAGAAGCTGTTATTTGGATGCAGGATATATTTCCTCACAAAGTAAATAGAGGATACTATTCAGGTGCTTATGTAGTAAAAACAGTAAATGATATAAAAGTAAAAAACTTCAAACACTTTGTATCTTTGATAGATAATTTAGATACTGAATTTGTGCTTATTGAAACACTAGAGAAACAAAAGATTATATTAGATGTTAAAGAAGCAAAAGAGAGTTTTGAGGAGTTTAGGAAAATATATTATTTAAATAGTGATAGGAGAGTGAACTAATATATTGACTCTCACCTCTAAACACTCTCCACACAATCTCCACACAAAATAGCTAAACTTCTTAAAATCAAAAAAATTAAGGAGTTTCTTTATGAAAAATCTATTTAAAATATTACTAGGACTATTTGTATTTACAAGTTTGAGTTTTGCAGAGCCTTTACTACAAGAGGGAAGTAAAGATGGTTATGATGTGAAATTATCTAGTGAAAAATCACTTGTTGTTGGAAATAATGAACTATTTATTGAGCTTACAAAAGATGGTGAACTAACAGAAGATACAAAAGTAAAAATCAAGTTTTATATGCCTGAAATGCCTGGTATGCCATATATGGAGTATGAGGATAAGGCAAAATTAGTTGATGGAAAATATAAAGTAAATATTAACTTCTCTATGGGTGGGACTTGGCAATATCAATTGAAGTTTAAAACTTCAGATGGGAAAGTTCACAAAGTTAGAGGGAGCGTAAATCTCTAATGTTAAAAAATAGCTTTATCCTCATCTTATGTTTAGTGAGTTCATCTTTTTCTTTAACACTAAATGAAACAATAGATTTGGCAATATCTAATAATAAAGATTTAAAAAGTATTGAAAAATCAATAGATATAGCAAATGAGCAGATAAAGCTATCAAAAAAGTGGGAAAATCCCATTTTGACAATTGGTGCAAATGATATACAGTTTGATACCTCAAGACGTGACTTGGAGCCTATGCAAGCACAATATATAGGAATAACACAACTTATACCAATAAATAACAAGTTAGAACTGCAAGAAGAGATAAGTATCAAAGATAAAGAGATAGCAAAGCTATCTTTTGAGGATAAAAAATTAAAATTAAAATCCAAAATAATAGAGTATGCTTATACTCTAAAGATATTAGAAAGAAAATTAATACTACTTAATGAATATCAAAAAAATATAAAAGAGTTAGAGGATTTATCTCTTACTTTATATGAAAATAGTCAAGTTTCTCAAAACATCTTATTAAATCTAAAAACAATGTTTTATAAGCTTGAGTTAGAAAAAGAGAGTTTAAAAAATATAATAAAAAATAGTTATTTGAAACTTGAAGAGATAACTTATGAAAAAATAGAAAAACTGGATTTATCCTTAGAGTTAAACAAAATAGAGTTATCTTTAGATATTAACAATCACCCAAATATAAAGATATTAGAGTTAAATAGTCAAAAATTTGATAAACAGGCTCTTTTGGAAGATTCAAAAAAATTATCAGATATTAAAGTAAATCTTGCATATTTTCAAAGGGATGATAAATATAAAGATTATGCAAACTTATCTATTAGTATTCCACTTGCAATAAATGATAGGGAAAATATAAAATCATTTTTAGCAAAAATAAAATCTAATGAATATGATGAAAAACTAGAAGATAGAAAAAAAGTATTTGAAGTAGAGATTTTATCTTTACAAAATGATTTAGATAGTTATTTAAAAAAATATATGATTTTAGAGGAGACAATTATTCCAATTCAAGAGAAAAATCAGATTTTATTAGAGAGTTATAATAGTCTTGAATTAATAAAAACAAATGAAATATTTGCTAACTTAAATGAAATTATAAAAAATAAAATATTTTTATTGGATGAGATGAAAAGTTTTTTTTCAGCATATAGCAAAGCCTATTACTATACACAAGGAAAAAGTAAATGAAAACAATATGTAAATTAATAGTTATATTTCTAGCTTTTGTATCCTTGGAAGCAAAAATTTTAGAAGTAAATCAACTCTTTAATAAAGAGATAGTTAAAGTAAAAGATGAAACTGTTTATGAAACAAAGAGTTTTTACGGGGAGACTTTATTTGCTGAAGATAGTATAAAAGATATTGTTTTAAGGGTAGATGCTTATGTTAGCTCTTTAAATGCAAACAAAAATTTAATGCAAATAAAAAAAGGAGAAGAGCTTTTCTCTTTATATTCAAATAAAGTACATAGTATAAAAAAAGAGATTGATATTTCTAAATCAATTAACAAAAATCTATATAAAAGCTCTTTGGCAAAACTTGACTCTTTGGATATCAAATTAAATCAAATCAAAAACAATGATATCTATTTTTATGCTCCTTATGATGCAATTGTTTTAAATAAAAAGATTAATGATGGCTCATATGTAAAAAGTGGTTCATTACTTATGCAATTGGCTTCTATTGATAAATTATGGTTTATAGCAAAAGTTTATCAAAGTGATTTGCCATTTTTATCAAATAATATGGAAGCTAAAATAAAAGTAGATGGTATTGATATGAGTTTTAAAACAAAAATTGATTATATCTATCCAATGGCAAATAGTAAAACAAAAACTATAGATATAAGATTTGAACTTGATAATAAAGAGATGAAACTCTATCCTAATATGTTTGGAAAAGCTATTATAAAAACTAGTTCAAAAAAGATGTTGACTCTACCTAAAACAGCTGTTTTAACAAAGGGTTCTAAACATTATGTTTTTAAAGCTATTTCTGATGATGAGTTTGAGCCTATTTTAATAGAAGCTAGAAGAATAAGCTCTTCTAAATATGAGATTGAAGAGGGTTTAAATATAGGAGATGAGGTTATAAACAATGCGCTTTTTTTACTTGATTCAGATGCTATAACAAATGGTTTGTATGATGACAAAGATACAGACTGGTAAGGCAAAAAAATGGTAGAAAATATAATCTCATATAGTATTAAAAATAAGTTTTTAATACTGTTTTCAACTATAATCTTGACATTTGCATCCCTTTGGGCTTTGAAAAATACCTCTTTGGATGCTTTGCCTGATTTATCTCCTCCTCAAGTTATAGTGCAAGTTAAATGGGCTGGACAAAGTCCTAAGACAATTGAAGATCAAATATCTTATCCTCTTATTTCAAATCTTATGTCATTACCAAATATTGATACTGTAAGAGCCATGAGCTCTTTTCAAAATGCATTAATTTATGTGATTTTTAAAGATGGTACAGATTTATATGATGCTAGAAATAGGATATTAGAGCAATTATCCACTTTACAAGGTGAATTTCCCCAAGAAGCAACGGTTGCTATTGGACCTGATGCCACAGGTGTTGGTTGGGCTTATGAGTATGCTTTAAAATCAAAAATAAAATCTTTGGCTGAGCTTAGAAGTTTACAAGACTATTATTATAAATATGCACTTTTGGGAGTTGATGGGGTTTCAGAAATCGCCTCTATTGGAGGTTTTATTAAAAATTATGAAATCACTTTAAATCAAGATAAATTAGTTCAATATAATCTAAGTATCAATGATATAAAAAAAGCAATCACCTCAAACAATGATGAAAAGGGTGGAAGAATTATTTTAGAAAATGGCTTTGAACATATGATTCAAGCAAAAGCTTATCTAAAAAGTGTAGTTGATATTGAAAATATTACAATTAAAACTGAAAACTCTTTACCCCTAAAAATAAAAGATATTGCTACTGTTAATATAAGTTCTGTAAATAGAAGAGGAATGGCTGATTTAGATGGGCAGGGTGAAACAGTAGGGGGAATTGTAGTTGTTAGATTTGGAGAAAATCCTTATACTGTTATAAAAGCTGTAAAAGAGAGAATTAAAACACTAAAAATCGATGATGTGGAAGTTATTGAGACTTATGATAGAAGCTCTTTAATTGATAAGGCAATTGATACTTTAAAAAGTACTTTAATTGAAGAATCAATTATAGTGATGATTATTAGTGGACTATTTTTATTTCATTTTAGATCTGCTCTTATTATAATTATTACTCTTCCAATTACTGTTTTGATTACTTTTTTACTTATGAAAGCTTTTGGAATGGGCTCAAATATTATGAGTTTAGGTGGAATTGCCATAGCAATTGGTGCGATGGTTGATGCAACTATTGTAATGGTTGAAAATGCTCATAAATATCTACAAGGGAAAGAGAATATAAGTAATAGTGAAAGAGTTGGAATAATTATAAAATCAGCAAAACAAGTAGGGCGTCCAATTTTCTTTGCATTGATTTTAGTTGTTGTATCTTTTTTACCAATATTTGCTTTAACTGGACAAGAAGGTCGTCTTTTTGGACCTTTAGCTTTTACAAAAACCTTTGCAATGATTAGTGGAGCTATTTTATCAATTACTTTGGTTCCTATTTTAATGGTGTTTTTTATTAGAGGTAAAATTATGAGTGAAGATAAAAACTTATTAAATAAGTTTTTTATAATGCTTTATTCTCCACTTTTAAAAATATCTTTAAAGTTTAGATATTTAGTTGTTTTACTCTTTTTAGGAACAATTATTTTAGCTTATCCAGTTTATAAAAAACAAAACTGGGAATTTATGCCTATGATGAATGAACAGACTTTTATGTATATGCCTGTAACTCCCTATGGTATTGGTATTGATTTAGCACGAGAATTAACTCAAAAAACAGATAAGATAATAAAATCATTTCCAGAAGTGCAAACAGTATTTGGAAAAGCTGGACGAGCCGATAGTGCAACAGACCCAGCACCTTTAGCAATGATTGAAACAATAATCACTTTTAAGCCTGAAAATGAGTGGCGAGAGGGAATGACATATAAAAAACTTATGCAAGAGATGGATGAAAAACTAAGAGTTGCAGGTCTTATAAACTCTTGGACATATCCAATTCGTGGTAGAATAGATATGCTTTTAACAGGTATTAGAACGCCTCTAGGAATTAAACTTTATGGAAATGACCATCATGAGCTTGAAAAAACAGCAGCTTTGATTGAACAAAAACTAAAAAAGTTTGATAAAACTCTATCTATTTCAACTGATAAAATAAATTCAGGATACTATTTAAGTATAGATATTGATGAAGAGATGATTTCTAGGTATGGAATATCTAAGAATGATGTTTTATCAACAATCTCACTTGGAGTAGCTGGTACAAAAATATCTACATTTTTTGATGGATTAGAGAGATATCCTATAAGTTTGAGATTTGAAACAGCCCAAAGGGAAGATATTACATCTTTAGAGCAATTGCAAGTTAAAACAGAGCTTGGATTTCAGCCTTTAAAAATGTTTGCAAATCTAAAATATGAAGAGGGACCATCTGTAATAAAATCTGAAAAAGCCCTAAATGTAAACTTTATTTATATAACACCAAAAAGTGATATTTCAGCAAAACAGTATAAAGATGAAGCAAAAGAGATTTTAAAAGAGCTAAAGCTTCCAAGCGGTTTTTATTATGAGTGGGCAGGGCAGAGTGAGTATTTAGAAAAAGCCATGGAGAGATTAACTTATATTATTCCTTTAACATTTGTAATTATATTTTTATTAATATTTTTTGCCCTAAGAAATATAACATATACAGTAATTATATTTTTCACATTGCCATTTGCACTTACAGGTGGAATATTTTATTTAGATTATCTAAATTTTAATATCTCAATTGCTGTAATTGTTGGCTTTTTGGCTCTTTTAGGAGTTGCTGCTGAAACCTCTATTGTGATGCTTGTATATTTACATGAGGCAATGCTTGAATTAAAGCAAAAGAGTGTAGTTTTAGACAAAACAAATCTATTTGCAGCTATTTATAAAGGTGCTGTTTTAAGACTTCGTCCTAAGCTTATGACTCTGTTTGCTATTTTAGGGGGACTTATTCCTATTATGTATATAAATGGAGTAGGGAGTGAAGTTATGCAAAGAATCGCAGCTCCTATGATTGGTGGTATGCTTAGTTCAGCAATTTTAACATTAATTATTATTCCAGCAATATTTTATATTTTGGTTTTAAGAAAAAAAGAGAAAATTTTTGATAGTGAAATATCTCACTAAATTATTTTACTACACAAAAAGTACACATTAAAATTATAAAATTAGATTAATAAATTGATGAAAGGTTGAAGATATGAATAAATTAATTAAATCATTTTTAGTTATCTGTTTTGGTGCATCAATTGCTCTAAATGCATCACCACATAAATTAGATAAAGGTCATAGTGATGTTGCTTTTTCAGTAAAACATCTTATGATTACTAATGTAAAAGGTAATTTTAAAGAGTTTGATGGAGTTATTGATTTTGATTATAAAACAAAAACTTTTAATACTTTTAAAGGTACAATTAAATCAACATCAGTAGATACAGGTATTGAAAAAAGAGACAATCACTTAAGAAGTGAAGATTTCTTTTTATCAGAAAAATATCCTGATATTGTTTTTGAGATGACTTCTTATAAAGCTGATGGGGATGAGGGTATTATGACTGGTAATTTAACTATTAGAGGGATTACAAAAGTAGTTGAATTAGAAGTTGAAGATTTAGGTACAGTAGTTGATTTCCAAGGAAACAATAGAGTTGGATTTACATTAAAAGGAAAAATCAATAGATTTGATTATGACTTAAAATGGAATAAAGCTTTAGAGTTAGGTGGAGTTGCTGTTAGTGAAGATGTTAAACTTGTTGCTGATTTACAAGCAATAGAAACAAAATAAATTTAAAATAGGAGAATTATATGAAGAAAATGATTATGTTAGTAGCTGCGCTACTATTTACAACAGGTATGGCTTTTGCTGATGGACACAAAGGTTCTTGTGGAGCTGGTAAATGTGGTTCTGAAGTTAAAAAAGAGATGAAACAAGAGGGTTCTTGTGGTTCAGGAAAATGTGGTTCTGAAATGAAAAAAGAGATGGAAGAGAAAAAAAGCGGTTCTTGTGGTTCAGGAAAATGTGGTTCTGAATCTAAAAAAGAGATGAAAGAGACTAAAAAAGCAACTGGTTCTTGTGGTGCAGGAAAATGTGGGTGAGATAAACCACCTTTTTGAGTGTAGAACTTTCTACACTCAAAACTATTTACATAAAACTTTTAACCTACTATTCGTATAAAAATAAGCAAAAATAGCAGCTGAGTAAATCATTACAAACATTCCTACAAATAAGTATACATACTCTAGTTCGTAATACTTTACAATTATAAATGCAACTAATGTTTTAGCAATAATCTGTCTATAAAGCCCAATCCAAAAAATCATCTTAACTTGTTTGATAGCTTGAAGAGTTGATACACAAATAAATAATACAACATAAGCATAGAAAATCCAAACTTCAACTAACAAATAATCAAAACCATATTGAACTACATTTGGGTCATTATCAAACTGTTTGATAATAAAATCACCAAATAAATATAAAAATCCAATACCAAAAGTAGAAATATAAAAACCATATTTTAATGATACTTTTACTATTTCTCTTACTCTATCAAACTGTTTAGCTCCATAGTTGTTTGAAACCAAAGATAAAACAGCTGTACTAAGTCCAAGTGCAGGTAAAAGCATAAGTTGCTCAACTCTAAAACCTATCCCATAACCAGCAACTGCTTTTACTCCATAATGAGTAACAAAATATGTAAGAATAACAGAACCAAAAGCCATTGTAAGCATATTTAAACTAGCTGGAGTTCCTTGTTTTATAAAAGCATTAAAAACTCTTAAGTTAGGTAAATAGTACTCTAGTTTATCAAAATGAATTAGTTTTGTTTGTAAAACCTTATAAAGCATATAAAACATATTTATTATTTGTATTAAGACTGTAGCAAAAGCAATTCCAGCTATTCCCATACTAGGAATAAACCAAAATCCATAAATAAATAGAGGATTTAAAACTAAATTAGCAAAAAAACCAAAAACCAAAGAGTTCCTATATGTTTTTGTATCTCCCCTTGCAACTAAAATTGCATTTAATGAGAAGTTTGTAGTAAAAAAAACAGCTCCAAAAAGTATAACATTCATATAATCAAGTGAAATATCTAGATATTCACCTTTTGCACCAAGTATAGTAAAAATATATGGAGAGACTAAATATCCAATGAAAGCTAGAATAAGCCCAAGACAAAATAGAAAACTAATACCTTTATGTGCATAAATAGAGCCTAAATGGTATCTTTTTTTACCAAAGGCATTTCCAATAAGTGCTGTAATCGCAGATGAAAATCCATATCCAAAGCCAATAATCAAAAAATAAATCATAAATGATAGTGTTAAAGCAGAGACTGCTTCTGTGGAGATAAGTCCCGCATAAAATGTATCAACTACATTATACATAGTGTTAAAAAACATTCCAGTACTAGCTGGAATTGCTAACTCTTTTATTAGTTTTGGGATTGGTTCTTCAAGTAAGTGCTTACTTTTATTCAAAAATTTTCCTTACTTGAAGTTTTTATTTGTAGTTTTAGTCTTCTATTCTAATCATTACAGGTTTAGTTGTAACTACACCTGAGTTTTCTAAAGCATTAAGTGCATCTTTTATATCTTTTTCAACACAAATATGAGTAGAAAGTAGAAGGTGAGCACAAGTTTTATTGTATGGTTTTTGAATCATTTTTTCTATAGAGATATTTTTATCACCTAAAATTGTAGCAATTTTGGCTAAAACACCAACTTTATCTTCAATTCTAAGTCTTAAGTAGTATTTAGTCTCTATTCTATCTTTTGGAATAAGTTGTAAATTCTCTTTATGATCAAATTCAAAACCAAGCATTGGAGAACCTTTACCTCGTCTTGCAATATCAATTATATTTGCAATAACAGCACTTGCAGTTGCATTTCCACCAGCACCAGGTCCATAATACATAGTCTCACCAACTTTATCTCCAATTACAGAAACTCCATTCATAACACCATCAACTTTTGCAATCATTTCACTATTTGGAATAAAAGCTGGATGAACTCTTAGTTCAACCTCTTTCCCTATTTTTTTAGCGATTGTTAAAAGTTTGATTGAGTAGTTAAACTCAGTTGCAAAATCAATATCTTCAGGAGAGATATTTTGAATTCCCTCGATTAATATATCTTCAGGTTTTGCATCAACATCATATGCAATAGAACCTAAAATAAGAAGTTTATGTGCAGCATCAAATCCACCAACATCAAAGCTTGGATCAGCTTCCGCATAACCTAAATCTTGAGCCTCTTTTAAGATAGTATCGTAATCAACACCCTCATTTATCATCTTTGTAAGCATATAATTACAAGTACCATTCATAATACCTCTAATTGACATAATATTATTAGCACTTAAACCATCTCTTAAAGCATTAATAATTGGAATTCCTCCAGCAACTGCTGCTTCATACTCAAAAGGGATATCTCCAGCTAATTTTTCTAAGTCATATCTATGGTATGCTAAAAGTGCTTTGTTTGCTGTTACAACTGCTTTCCCTTTTTCTAAAGCTTTTTTTACAACTTCATAAGGTTTTTCAATTCCACCCATAAGTTCAACAACAATATCAATTGAATCATCTTCTAAAACTTTATTAATATCATCGGTTAGTTCAATTGTTACATCTCTATTTTTAGATAAATTATTTACCACACCAATTACAGGAACTATTTCAATTCCAGCACGTGCTGTTATTAGGTCTTTATTATCTCTTAATATATTTGCAACACTAGCACCAACAGTTCCTACTCCAACAATTCCAACTTTTAACATACATTCAATCCTATAAACTATTTAAATATTTCTTAATATTTTTTGCTGCTTGTCTAATTCTTTTTTCATTTTCAATTAAAGCGATTCTTACATATTCATCACCATAATTACCAAATCCAATACCAGGACTAACAGCTACTTTTGCTTCTGTAAGAAGTTGTTTTGAAAACTCCATACTTCCTAAATGTCTAGCTTTAAGAGGAATTTTAGCCCAAATAAACATAGAAGCATTTGGTACATTCATATCCCAACCAGCATCTTTAAATGCTTCAATCATAACATCACGTCTATGATTATATTTTGCAACATGCTCCTCTACACACTCTTGTGGTCCATCAAGTGCAACTGTTGCTGCCACTTGAATTGGTGTAAACATACCATAATCAAGCCATGATTTGATTCTTTTTAATGCCCCAATTAGTTTTTCATTTCCAACCATAAAACCAACTCTCCATCCAGCCATATTGTATGACTTCGATAGAGTAAATGATTCAACAGCAACATCAAGTGCACCCTCAGCTTGGAAAATAGATGGAGTAACATATCCATCAAAAGTAATATCAGCATAAGCAATATCAGAGATTACATAAAATCTCTCTTTTTTAGCTAAGTTAACTAATCTTTGATAAAACTCAGGTGTTACAGTGGCACATGATGGATTATGTGGGAAGTTAACTAAAACATATTTTACTTTAGGAATTGACTCTTTTAATGTTTTATTTAATCTCTCAAAAAATAGATCTTCATCAACTCTAAAATCATCACCAAATGGTAATTCAAAGTTATGAATTCCAGCACCTGCTAACATAAAAGCATATGAGTGAATTGGATAAGTAGGATCAGGAACAACTGCAACATCTCCAACATTTACAATCGCTTGTACTAAATGAACATAACCCTCTTTAGAACCCATAGTTGCAACTGCATGTTTGTTTGGGTCAAGTCCCTCAACACCATATTTTCTTTTGTACCAATTACAAATAGCAAGTCTAAGTTTATAAATACCTGCACTTGCACTATAACCATGGTTTTTAGGCTTATCAGCTGTCTCTTTTAGTTTGTCAATAATATGTTGTGGTGCTGGACCATCTGGATTTCCCATTGAGAAATCTATAATATCTTCGCCTCTTCTTCTAGCTTCCATTTTTATATTATTAACTTCAGCAAACACATAGTTTGGAAGTCTCTTCATTCTTTCAAATTCAATTTCTGGGAACACTTTTATTACTCCTTAATAAGTACGCTTAATCCACGTTTGATATTAAATAACGTGTATAAGTCTGAAATTTTTATATATCTTGTATTTTCTGGTATAGAAAGAGTTAACCTTCTAAAAACTTTATCCTCTTTTGAAACCTTTAATATATTTAGATTTTTATCATAAAAAACTACATATGGAAGCCAACTGTTTAAAGTTCTACTAGTTATATTAATTTGGCTTGCATTATCAATTTTAATAAAATATGGTGATAATGGTTTTGTGAAAACTACTTTTTCATTATTTGTAATATATTGTGCATCATATAAAGTTGCATCTTCAGTATTTAATTCATAAACCCACTTATCATCAGACTCTTTGCTAATATTTAAAATTTTGCAGTCTTGTTTTGATAATTCCTCTGATAATATTAAAGGGTCAATGGCGGCTTCTGTTTTTAGCTTTATTGTCCAAGTTAAATCTTTTTCCCCATCATAAACAGTATGTTTAGTGAAGTAGTAATAATATCCCAAAGATTTAAGAGTATCTTTTAATATCTTTAAAGACTTAAGAGGATTATTTGTTGTTTTAAAAGTAATTTCAATATTTTTTGGTTCATCAAAAGCTAAATTTAAAAGTCCATTATCTTTTAATGTTTTTAAAACAGCTTGATAGTTTAATCCATCAACTGTTGTATATTCGTACTCTTTTTGAAAAATAAAATTAATAAGATTTTTATGTGTTAAGTAGCTTTCTTGTCCTATTAAATTCTCTATTTTTTCATTTAATAGTTGATTTGCATTAAGACTGATTACTAAAAAAACAGAAATTAAAATCTTTTTTATCATAGCTCTTCTTTGAATTTATTTTTTTAAATTGTACATTAAAATACCAGCCGCAACTGATACATTCAGTGAGTCAAAGTTATTTTCCATACCAATAGATACTTTTAAATCAAGTTTGCTTATAATTTTTTTAGAAAGTCCTTCTCCCTCACTTCCTAAAAATAGAGCAACTCTATCATCTTTTGTAATTGTTCCATATTTTTTTAAATCAACTCCATCCATAGTAGCACCAATTAAAGCATATCCTGATTGTTTTAATTCATTTGCTAAATCAACAGAGTTTGGATAAAGAGAAAATGGCATGTCAAGCATAGCCCCTGAACTAGTTCTTATAACTCCTGATTCATTTAGAGTCTTAACACCAGCTGCAACTACTCCATCAATACCCAAGCCATAAGCTGTTCTTGTAATAGCTCCAATATTTCCAACATCAGTAAGACCATCTAAAACAACAATAAAATTGTTTTGTTTCATCTCATTTATTGGAGTATAATTAAACTCTTTTAGTTTTAAAAAGAAACCTTGATGATTTCCACCTTTTGCTAAAGCTTGCGCTTTTTTATTATCAAGTTTTTCTATTTTGATACCAAGTTTTAAGAACTTTGAAAAAATCTTTTTGTCTATTTCTTTTGAAAACATAACCGCTTCAATAGCAGTTGGATGATTTTCTAAAACGTATAGAACTATTTGTTTACCATATATTATCATAGGGGGATTGTATCTAAAAGTTCTTGATAAATCTCTTTAGTTTTTTTTCCTGTAAGTTTAGAAATTAGTTTTGCTTTTATTTTAGGTGGTAAATCAAGCTCTTTTATATCTTGAAGTTCAATTGCAGAGCCTATAGTTTCAACTGGTTGGATAATAACCACCCATTCACCTTTTATTGTACTATCTTTTAATTTTTCATATAAATTAATAGCTTTATCTTTAAATATAGTTTGATACTGTTTTGTTAACTCTTTTGCTAAAAAAATAGTTCTATTTTCATCTATATTTTTAAGCTCTTCTAAAAGTTTTTGAAGTCTGTGGGGAGATTCATAAAGAATTGGTAAAATATTGCTAGCCATTACTTTTTGTAGTTTCTCTTTTCTACTTGTTCCTTTATGGTCTAAGAAACCAAAAAAAGTAAATTCAGTTTGATGAAATCCACTCATCGCAAAAGCTGTTAAAACTGCATTTGCCCCTGGAATTACATCATATTTTATACCATTTTCTATTGCATATTGAACCAATGAAGCTCCTGGGTCTGAAACACAAGGCATACCAGCATCACTTACATAAACAATATTTTTATTAAAATCATCAATTGATAAAGTTTTTAAAACATTTTTTTCATTGTGTGAGTGAAATGATTTAAATTCAGTACAAGGAAATCTTAGATTATATTTTTCTTGAAAAAGGTGTAGTAATCTTTTTGTGACTCTAGTATCTTCACAAAAAATTAGTTCCGCTTCCAATAGGGCATCTAATGCTCTTTTAGAGATATCCTCTAAGTTTCCTATTGGAGTTGGAACTAGTGTTAGCATTATAAGACTTGTTGTCTTATTTTGTTGCGTATTTAGCTTTGAATTTCTCTACTCTACCAGCAGCATCAACGATTTTTTGCTCACCTGTGAAGAATGGGTGACAATTTGAACAAATATCTATTCTCATAGTTTCAACATTTGATCTTGTTTCGAAAACATTTCCACATGAACAAGTTACTGTACAAGCTTTATAGTCAGGGTGAATTTCTTTTTTCACTTTTATTCCTTTAAATATTTAAATATCTAATAAAAGGTCGCGTCTTATTTGTCGCCCTTTATTAAAATACTTTTTTGGACTGGGATTATACTTAAAAATACTTAAGAATATCTGAATTTAAGTTTTCTATAAAGTTGATATGCTGTTTTTGATTAAATTGAGACTTATTAAAAGTATTTTGTCTTTTTGCAAGTTTAGCTGTATTTAGGGCAATTTTTTCTTCTAACTCTTTTTTTGTAATTTTCCCATCTAAAAACTCTAAGGTTTCAATAATACCAATTGAGCCCATAGCATTTGGTTTTCTTCCATATTTTTTTTCTAAAAATATAACTTCATCTATAACTCCATCATTAATCATCTGTTTTGTACGAAGAGCAATTCTTTTTCTTAGTTTATCCCTATCCCAAAGAATCTCAAAAAGTTTTAAATCTGGAACTATTGGTTTTTTTGGATTTTTTTCAAAATATTCACTTGGAGTTAAGCCACTCTTTTTATAAATAGAGTATGCTTTTTGAACCCTATATCTATCATTTGAAGCGATTTTTTCCATATATGTTTTATCTTTTGCTAAAAGTAAAGAGTAAATTTCATTTAAAGGCATATCAAGTTTTACATCTTCCCCAACACTAGGACTAATACCCTCTATTAAAATTTTTAAATAAAATCCTGTACCACCAACAATAATAAGATTTTTATCGTGGTTTTGGGCATACTCTTTTGCTTTTTCATAACATGATAAAAACTCCACAACATCAAAAGATTCATTTGGATAAACTTCATCTATTCCAAAATGAACTATTCCCTCTCTCTCTTTTATTGTGGGTTTTGCAGAGGCTATATCAATCTCTTTATAGACTGATAAAGAGTCTAGTGAGAGAATGATAGAGTTAGTTTTGCAAGCAATATCAATAGAGAGTGAAGTTTTCCCTGAAGCTGTTGCTCCTATGATAGCAATTTGTTTCATTTAAGATGTTTCATCCCAATAAATGGAAACAATAAGCAAGAGGGTGGAAATAGTATTAGTACTATAAGCCAAACTCTTTTTACTTTTTTATTATGAAACTCATTTCTTAAAACCATAATTAGAATAATCAACCAAAGTACAGCACCAACAAGCAGTGTAATCATTGTTTGGGGACTATTTTCCATTTACTCTCCTATTTTAACTACATCATAAAGATCAGTTCTTCTATCTTTTAGATTATTTACACTTCCTACATTGTGAAGTTCAGTTAAAAGTTCTAAATCAACATCAGCTATTAAAATCATCTCTGTATTTGGTGTTGATTCAGCTTTTATACCATTTGCTGGAAAAGCAAAATCACATGGAGTAAAAACAGCTGACTGGGCATATTGTATATCCATGTTTTCAACTTTTGGTAAGTTTCCAACACAACCAGCGATTGCAACATAACACTCATTTTCAATAGCTCTAGCTTGAGCACAAATTTTTACTCTTGAGTAACCATTTTGTGTATCTGTTAAAAATGGTACAAATAAAATATCCATTCCCTCTTTTGCTAATAATCTACTAAGTTCAGGAAACTCACTATCATAACAAATAAGAACACCTATTTTCCCACAATCAGTATCAAAAGCTTTTATCTTATTAGAACCCTTTAGACCCCAAACTTTTTGTTCATCAGGTGTAACATGTACTTTTGCATATTTTTCAATCTCACCATCTCTTTTACAAACAAAGCCAACATTATTTAATGTACCATCAACAAGTTCAGGCATACTCCCTGTAATAATATTGATATTATAAGCAATAGCAAGTCTTGAAAAATCCTCTTTAAATCTACTTGTATATTTTGCTAACTCTCTTATGGCATCTGCTTCACTAAGGTGATTAAATTCAGCCATTAAAGGGGCATTAAAAAACTCAGGGAATAGGGCAAAATCACTTCTATATCCAGATACAGCATCAATAAAATATTCAGCTTGCTCGATTACCTCTTCATAGTTTTTATAAAGTCGCATTTGCCATTGGATTAAACCTAATCTAATAATCTTTTTTTGAGCCATTGGATTTATAGTAGGTTTAGTGTAATAAATATTATCCCAAGCAAGTAAACAAGCATACTCTTTGCTCTCAATATCTCCCTCAAGATAGTTTTTAATAACCCTTTTTACATAAAAATCATTTGAAAGTTGGAAGTTTAAAACAGGGTCATAAATTTCTCTCTCTTTTACTTTTTGAATATACTCTTTAGGTGTAATAGTATTAGCATATTTAGCATAGTTTGGAATTCTACCACCAAAAATAATACCTTGTAAATTAAGCTCTTCACAAAGCTCTTTTCTAAAATCATATAATCTTCGCCCAAGTCTTAGACCTCTAAACTTTTTATTTATAAAAATATCAACACCATAAAGCATATTTCCATTATCATCATGGGTTTCAAAGGTATAATCACCCGTAATCTCTTTATAACTGTGAGCATCATCAAATTTTGTATAATCAACAATAATACTCAAAGCAAAACCTGCAAATTCATCATCGATTTTTATTGCAACTTGACCATTAGGAAATTTTTCTATTAAAGCATCATACTCCTCTTTGCTCCAAGAAGAATCATCCAAATGTCTATACTCATCCTCCATAAGTTTACAAATACTATCATGGTTTTCTTTTGTTAAATAAACTAATTCAATTTTATCTATATGTGTTTCTGCCATATAATTTCCTAATATTTTAATTTATAGATTATAGTATTTTTTTTCTTATTAGTGATAAATCTAGATATCTAAAATATCTTTTAAATAATATATTTGTTAAAATGCGCACCATGAAAAAGTTAATGAAAATTTTAAATGATTTTAATGAATTAGTAATGTTTAAACACTCTATATTTTCACTACCATTTATATTTATAGCTATGGTAGTAGCAGCTGATGGTTGGTTTGGATGGGATTTACTTCTTTTAGGTATTTTAGCAGCAATTAGTGCTAGAAATTTTGCAATGGGATTTAATAGATATCTTGATAGAGATATAGATGCACTAAATCCAAGAACAGCAAATAGACCCAATGTAGATGGAAGATTATCTTCAAAATCAATACTTAGTTTTACTCTATTAAACGCAGCAGGATTTATAATAGTTGCATATTTTGTAAATCCATTAGCTTTAAATCTTTCAGTTCCTATTTTACTTATAATTGGTTCTTACTCATATTTTAAAAGATTTTCCTATTTTGCACATCTTATTTTAGGAGTTTCATTAGCTTTAGCTCCAATAGCAGGAGTAGTAGCTGTTAGTCAAACTATTACTTTATGGTCAATATTTTTAAGTATTGGTGTAATGTTTTGGGTTGCTGGATTTGATTTACTTTACTCTTTGCAAGACATAGAAGTTGATAAAAAACTAGGACTTCATTCAGTACCAAGTAAATTTGGCGTAAAAAATACAATGAATTTTTCAAAAATAGCCCATGGACTAACTGTAGTATTTTGGTTACTCTTTGCAATAGAGCTTGGAGCTAACTTTTTTACATACTTAGCAGTTGCAATAAGTGCTATAATGCTAGCTTATGAACACTATTTAGTGAATAAAGATTTCAAAAAAATTGATAAAGCTTTTTTTACAGTAAATGGTTACTTAGGAATAATATTCTTTTTTCTAATTATTCTAGATACAATCTTTTTTTAAGTTTTAAATAAAACTTTTAGAAAAAATTTGCTAATATTTCAATCTTCAAACGCGTCTGTGGCTTAACTGGATAGAGCACTGGGTTTCGGCCCCGGTGGTTGTGGGTTCGAATCCTACCAGGCGTGCCATTTCTCCAATACTTCCCAAAAAATCGGACTTTAAGAAGGTTAAAAAAACCAAAATTACAACATTCTTACAACAATATAAACAATTTATTAAAACTGATACAAAATACTTACAATGGCTAAACAATAATTATTATTTTGTGATTAGAATTAAAAATAAAATTGTAAAATACTCCCTGAAATCTTCTAATTTAAAATATTGTAATATTATAAAATTAAAATTATTGAGGTTTTTAGATAAGGAATTAAATTTGATTGATAATGACAGATATTTAACTATACACTTTATAGAAGATGATGAAGATGACCCAATTCAAGTGGAAAAAATAAAAAATAAATTAAGACAAGTAGCAAGTGATGAATTTTCAAATGGGAATATTAATAAATTAGATATTAATGATAGTAAATCAATAACAATAAAAGAAGCAATTGAAAAATTCTTAGATTATAAAGAGAATGTTGAAAAAGTTAAAGATGCTACCTTATCAAATTATAAATCTTCATTCAATTACTTATATTTATTTATAACTGATAAAACAAATATAAAGATTTTAAATAAAAGATTTTTTAATGAACTACAAAATAACTTTATGAAAATTCCAAAAGATTATCTAAAAGCAAAAAATAAAAAAGATATTAATGAAATTTTAGAAAATAAAAATGATTTGATTAAATTAGATAATGGAACAATTAACAAGCATTTTATGGTTTATAAGTCTTTATATGACTTTTTAGTTAGAAATGACTATATTCAAAAAAATACCGTTGAAATTAAGTATTTAAAAGAAGATAATGAAATAAAAAAAGAAGAATTTGAATATGAGGAATTAGATGACTTATTTAATTTAAAATCAGTTAAAAAAACAAAAGATAGTGATGAAGAAGTTCAAAATTTTTTTAAATTTGCTTATTTAACTGGAATGAGATTAGGAGAAATTTTAAGATTAAGAATTGAAGATATTGAAGAAATTCAAGGACATAAGATTATTGATATTAAAGAAGGTAAAACAAAAACAAGTATAAGGTTAATACCTACAAATAAAGATATTGACTTAATTTTAGAGGAACAAATTAAAAAGTCTAAAAATGGGTATATTTTCGTAGATTATCAATTAAAAAATAGATTTAGTCCAAAAGCTAATCCAGTAGGAAAACGATTAAATTTAAAAATCAATAATTATTTAGAGAGTAAAAACAAAGATAAATCAATAAAATCTTTACATAGTTTCAGAAAAAATTTTACACAGACTTTATATTTAGAGAGATTTCAATTAAAAGAAATTGTAATTTCAAAATTATTAGGACATTCAGTTGAAGATAATATCACAAGAAAAGTTTATAATAGAAATAAAGTAGAAAGAGAAGCATTAATAAATGCTATGAGTTGTATTAAATTATCAGATATTGAAAAACTAAAAAATGAAAATTTATATTTTAAGAAAAAAGAAGTACCAATCGAAAACATTATAAATGAAACTGCGGGAATGATTTTTTAATTTTTAAACCCTCTACTGATTAAGAAAAAACTTAATCAGATAGAGAAATTACTAAGAATTGGCGTTCTGTTAGAAGTTGCTAAGAGAGACCGTTATAAATTCTGTGTCAAGTCACCTAAAGTAACAAATACTCATTTGTTACAACTCTAAATAATCGTCCAATCTCCCTTCGAAAAATATAGCAAGTTGGGAGATTGTTAAACTCCAATTATGAACTGGCTGAGTCCATTTCTCTTTTGCATTTTGAATTCCCATATATAGTAATTTTAAAAGTGAATTCTCATTTGGAAATGCTCCTTTTGTTTTAGTCAATTTTCTAAATTGTCTATGAACTGATTCTATAATATTTGTTGTATACATTATCTTTCTAATTGCGGTTGGGTATTTGAAATAATAAGATAAATTCTCCCATTTATTTTGCCAAGATTGAAGAACAATTGGATATTTTTTACCCCATTTTTCATCAAGTTTTAGAAGCTCATCTTCTGCTAATTCTTTTGTTGCTGCTTGATAAACTAATTTTAAATCTTTCATAAACTCTTTTTGATCTTTTGAAGCTACATACTTCAATGAATTACGTATTTGATGAACAATACAAAGTTGTACTTCAGTTTGAGGAAAGATAGTCTTAATAGCTTCAGGAAAGCCTTTAAGTCCATCAACTGATGCAATTAGG
>CBFIGT010000003.1:0-57588 GCA_965662175.1 Arcobacter sp.
CCCGCAAAAAAAAAGGCAAGGATAAAAATCCCTGCCCTACGAATATAACTAGTTAGTCAGACTAGTCAAAGCTTCTTTGTATTTAAAGTTGAAAGAATTATAATAAAATTTTCATTTTTTGTCAATAAATTTTTTCCTCGTTTACAAGTTTCACTTGGGAATGTATACTTATATATGAGGTATTTAAACTGCTCTTTTCTCTTCACCCTTTATAAGTCTTATTATATTTGGTATATGTTTATAATATATAATGAATGCGATTAAATACATAGGTGCATTTGAATTAACTCCTAAGCCATTGTTGAATATAAGTGCTGCTACTACAACTCCTGCAAGCCCTAAAAGTGATGATAATGATGAGATTTTTAAAACTTTTGCACAAAATCCCCAAATAACAGCACCTATTAGTGTAGGTATTGGAATTAGTACTAAAAAAACGCCAAGTCCTGTCGCAACTCCTTTCCCACCCTCAAGTCCTAAGTATATACTATAACAGTGTCCAATGATGGCTAAAACTGCTATTGCCCAAAGTGTTTCTTGTGTTACTCCATATGCCATAGCGGCTAATAGTACAAATGTTCCTTTTATTGCATCTAATATTACAGTTGCAAGTCCTAGTTTTTTTGCTAGGCTTGGATTTGTCTCTTTTACAACTCTTAGTACATTTGTTGCACCTATAGATTTACTTCCATGCTCTTTTATATTTACACCTGCAAAAGTTTTTGCTAATAATAATCCAAAAGGAATTGAGCCTATTAAATAAGCTAAAATATAAAAAACCACATTAGTATTTAAAAAATCCATTATCACTCCAATAAATTTATCTTGAATTTGTTTAAATGGATTGTAACTAAAATTTTGTTATATTCCCGTTAAATTATAAAGATAAAAAACCTAAGGGTAAGTTTTGAATTTAAAAGAAGAGATACTAAAATTAAAAAAAGAGCTTGATGTTACGATAGTAGCGCACTTTTATCAAAGAGATGAAGTGTTTGAACTAGCTGATATAACAGGGGACTCTTTAGAGTTAGCAAAAAAAGCTATGGAAACAAAAAGTAAATTTATACTTTTTTGTGGTGTTGGATTTATGGGTGAAAGCGTAAAAGTATTAAGTCCTGAAAAAAGAGTTTTAATGCCAAAAATTGCATGTTGTGCAATGGCTAGAATGATTGATGTTGATTATTTTGATGAGTCATTAGCAAAACTAAATGCTATGGGTGTAAAAACTGAAGATTTACTTCCTATTACATATATAAACTCAAGTGCAGCTGTAAAAGCTAGAGTTGGTGAGATGGGTGGTATGGTTTGTACTTCATCAAATGCATATAAAATAATTGAGCGTGGTTTAAAATCAGGTAAAAAGATATTTTTTGTGCCTGATAGATGTTTGGGACAAAATTTTGCAAAATCATTAAATCTTAAATCTTCAGTTATAGGTGATGGAAGTGATCCTAAAGAGGCTGATATTATCTGTTATGATGGTTTTTGTTCTGTTCATCAACTTTTTTCAACTGATGATATTGAGTTTTATAGAAATAAATTTCCTGATATTTTAATAGCTGTTCATCCTGAGTGTGATCCAAAGATTTGTGATATGGCTGATTTTGTAGGTTCAACATCACAACTTATAAAATTTATCAAAGAGTTACCTATTGATCAAAAAGTTGCTGTTGGAACTGAGTATAATATGGTAAATAGATTAAGAGAGAAAAATACATATATTTTAAGCTCAACAAAACCTGAGTGTCCAACTATGAATGAGACAACATTAGCAGATGTTTATGCAGCTTTAAAAGAGATAAAAGATGGTAAAGATGTTTTTACAAATGAAATACAAGTAAATGAAAATGTAATTAAATGGGCAAGAGTAGCTCTACAAAGGATGTTTGAAGTATGATTAATATTAAAAAGTTCGTAAAAAATGCCATCATTGAAGATAATGGTAGGGGAGATTTGTTTTTTGATGTTGCTCCAAAGGGTAGATTTACAGCACGTGTTATAGCAAAAGATGATGGAATTTTTGCAGGTGAAACTTATGCAAAAGCCTTATCAAAAACAGAAAAATTTGAGTGTAAATTTTTAAAACATGATGGTGACAAAATCAAAAGTGGTGATGTTTTAGCAAAACTTGAGGGTAAAGCTGCTGTTTTATTATCATCTGAGCGAACTTTTTTAAATATTCTTCAACACGCTTCGGGAATTGCAACTATGGCAAATGCCTATGCTTCAATAATAGAAGATTTAGATGTTGCTTTACTTGATACTAGAAAAACAAGACCTCAATTAAGAGATTTTGAAAAGTATGCTTCAAGAGTAGGTGGGGCTATAAATCATAGACTTGGACTTGATGATTGTTTGATGTTAAAAGATACACACCTTAGAACAATAACTGATTTAAAAGAGTTTATAAAAAAAGCTAGAAAAAGAATCTCTTGGGTTACAAAAATAGAGATTGAGTGTGAAACTTTTGCACAGGTTAAAGAGGCTATGGAAGCTGGTGGAGATATTATTATGTGTGATAATATGACACCTGAGCAAATAAAAGAGGTAGTTAAGTTTAGAGATGAAGTTCATCCCCATGTTTTACTTGAAGCTAGTGGAAATATAAATCTTGATACTGTTAGGGATTATGCTTTAACAGGTGTTGATGCTTTAAGTTCAGGAAGTATTATTCACCAAGCAACTTGGCTAGATTTTTCTATGAAGTTCGATTAGTCGTTAACTTTTGGTTAGTAATAGTAAGTTATTATAAAAAATTCAAAAAGGAGAGTATTTGGTAAAAGATTTTATAACAAACAATAAAGTAAATACAGCTTCTTTTGAGAGTGCATTAAAACTAATTGACAAAGCAAAATATATTTTGATTGTAACACATGTTAATCCAGACCCTGACACTATTTGTTCGGGCCTTGCATTATCAAACTATTTATCTGAAAACAGAATAAAACATAAGGTTTTTAATGTGGGAAGAAATCTTCCCTCAAATTTAGATTTTATAAATAAATTTGACAAAATCACTGATCAACTTCCAAAATATTATGATTTATTAATAAGTGTTGATTGTGGTTCTAAAAATAGATTGGGAATAGATGTTCCTGATGATGTGCCATTTATTAATTTTGACCATCATAAATCAAATGAAAACTTTGGAACAGTTAATATTGTAGATATAAATAAATCTTCAACATCAGAGATTATATATGATTTTTTTAGATTTAATGGTTTGTATATTACAAAAAATACAGCTGAAGCTATGTATGTTGGTATTTATGATGATTCATTAGCTTTCACAACTCCTAGATGT
This sequence comes from Arcobacter sp., assembly GCA_965662175.1. Classification (GTDB taxonomy): domain Bacteria; phylum Campylobacterota; class Campylobacteria; order Campylobacterales; family Arcobacteraceae; genus Arcobacter. The sequence goes on from CBFIGT010000003.1 coordinate 3,305, forward strand.
GATGAGTTCACTTATGAAAAAATAAACTTTTTGGTAAAGTGTGGAGCTAGTCCTGTTTATATAGCTGATAAGTTTATAAAAAGAGACTCTTTAGCAAAATATAGAATATTGCCCAAAATATTTAGTAGCTTAGAACTTCTAGATGAGGGGAAGATTGCAACAATTTATGCAACAAAAGAGTGGTTTGATGAATCAGGTGCTAGTTCGCTTGAAACAGAGGTTTGCTTATCAATGGTTTTAAATATTGCAGTTGTAAAAGTTGCTATTTATTTTAGAATATCAAATGATAAGGTTAGAGTATCACTACGTTCTAAAGATGATATTGATGTATCAAGTGTAGCTGCGAAATTTGGTGGTGGCGGACATTTAAATGCCGCTGGTTGTGTAATTCAAACTGAAGATGTTTTTGAAGCAAAAGAGATTGTATTAAAGGAAATTCTTGAAAAGAAAAAGTAGTTTTGGAAAAATTATATTTTTAATTTTATTTATTATTGGGGGAGCATTAGCTGGTTTTGTATATTTTTCTCCTGTATTTGAGAAAAATAAACCAGAGATTGTTTTTGAAGATAATATTTATTGGAATTTAAAAAATAAATTAGATTTAAAAATAAGTGATGAAAGTGGTATAAAATATTATAAAGTTATATTCAAAGATGGTGAAAAAGAGATTGTATTAGATACACAAATTTTAGCAAAACCAATAAAAAATTTAGATTTAGAGTTAAAATCGCCTGAATTAGATATGTTTTTTAAAAGTACAACTATAAATATTATAGTTGAAGCTATTGATAATAGTAAATGGAACTTTTTAGAGGGTAACAAGATTGTAAAAGAGTTTACTCTTAAAATTGATAGAAAAAAACCAATTGCAACAGCTGTAGCTAACTCTTATGCAATAAGAAGAGGTGGAAGCGCACTTGTTATAGTAAAAGTTGAAGATGAAAATTTAAAAGATGCATATATCTCATTTAATGATGAAAAAGTATTTGGATTAACACCTTTTTATAAAGAGAACTATTATGCAGCACTTATAGCTTGGCCTGTAGTTATTGAAGATTTTAAAATAGTAAATTTAATTGCAACAGATAAAGCTGATAATAAAACAGTTACAAAAATACCTTTATATATAAGAGATTTAAAAGAGAAAAAATCTAATATAAAAATAAATGATAGTTTTATTCAAAATGTAAGTACAAAGGTTTTAGAAAAGAGTGGAAAAGATATACCTGAAAATCTAGAAGAGATATTTATTAAACAAAACAATAGTGTAAGAGCTGAAAATGTTGCAAAAATTGAAGAGGTTTCTAAAAAATATATGAATAGAGATTTTGTTAGTGATTTTTCTATAACTCCTTTTAAAAGATTACACAACTCTATGACAGCAGGATTTTTTGGACAAAAAAGGTCTTATTATCATGATAATAAAAAAATAGATGAGGCTTGGCATTTAGGTGTTGATTGGGCTAGTGTAAAAAAAGCTGATATTTATACGATTAATCCAGGAACTGTAATATTTAGTGATTATTTAGGAATTTATGGAAATACAATTATTATTGACCATATTTTAGGACTTCAAACACTTTATGCACATACAAGTTCATCTAGTGTAAATGTAGGTGATAAGGTATCTTCAAATCAAAAAATCGCAAATACAGGAGTTACGGGTGCTGTATTAGGAGACCATTTACATTTTGGTGTTTTAGTTCAAGGTGTTGAGGTTGATCCTTTAGAGTGGATGGATAAAAATTGGATAAAAACTAGAATTACTGATATAATAGTTGACGCAAAAAAGGTAATTGATAATAAATGAAACAAAGAACAATAGCAAAACCTGTGGAAATAGTTGGAATAGGATTACATAAAGGTGTTCCTGTAAAAATGAGACTAGAGCCACTTGAATCAAATCAAGGTATTATTTTTTATAGAGCTGATGAGGGTTTAACTATTCCATTAAAAATAGAGAATGTAGTTGATACTAAAATGGCTACAGTAATTGGTAAAAATGGTGTGGTTATTTCTACTATTGAGCATCTTTTATCAGCTGTTTATGCCTATGGAATTGATAACTTAAGAGTTGTTTTAGATAATGATGAAGTTCCTGTATTAGATGGAAGCTCTTCAGGATATTGTATGCTTATTGATGAAGTTGGTATAAAAGAGTTAAGTGAATCAAAAAAAGTATTAAAAATAAAAAAAGAGGTTGAAGTTACAACTCCTGATGGTAAAAGAGTCTCTTTAAAACCATCAAATCATATTATTTATGATTTCTCTATTGATTTTGAAAACCCAGTTATTGGGCAACAAAACTATCATTTTGATTATAGTATTGAAGAGTATAAAGAGAATATAAGTAAAGCTAGAACTTTTGGTTTTTTACATGAAGTTCAATATTTAAGAAGTGTGGGTTTAGCTCAAGGTGGAAGCTTAGAAAATGCTATTGTTGTGGATGGTGAGAAGATTTTAAATCCTGAGGGTTTAAGATATGATAATGAGTTTGTTAGGCATAAAATTTTAGATGCAATTGGTGATATGTCACTTTTAGGTTATACATTAATTGGTGAATATGATGCCCATGCTGGAAGTCATCATTTAAATCACTTATTAACAAAAAAACTTTATGAATCAGAAGAGAATTATGAAATAATTGATTTAGAAGAGGCTGAAAAAGAGAGTTATGTTTTCCAAAAAGCCTACTCATTAGTTAGTGCAAATTAAGGTTAGTTTTGTTTGAAGTTTTAGTTATATCAATCTCAAAACCAATAAAAGTTGGTATTTATAAAGATGGAGATTTAATAGAGGCTATTGAAAAAGAGGGAATGACCTCTGATATTTTACCCTCTATTTTTAAAGAGATTTTAGAAAAATATGAGTTAAAAACAATAGTTTATGTAAATACCCCAGGTTCTTATATGGCAATAAAAGTTGCTTATTTATTTTTAAAAACAGTAAGTTTGAGCAAAAATATTGAGTTTTTTGCCCTTAGTGGATTTGAATTTAATGACAATTCTCCCATAAAAGCTTTAGGAAAAAAATACTTTTTTAATAAAAATGGTAAAGTAATAATAGATTTTTTAGAAGAAAAGAGTATAATTTCGGACTTTAAATTACCTAAAAGTTTAGATAAGACAAATTTTTCATCTGATACTTTACCAATTTATAATTTACCAGCTGTATAAAAGGAATATAATTGAGAGTTACGGTACCCGCAACTAGTGCAAATTTAGGGCCAGGTTTTGATACTTTAGGCCTAGCTTTAAAAATAAAAAATCAAGTAAGTATAAAACCAGCAAAATTCCATAGTGTTTCATTAAAAGGTGAGGGTGCACATAACCCTATTTTAAAAGATAACAATATGTTTATTGCAATATTTAATGATTTTTACAATAATTTATCAACAAAAAAAAGAAATTTTAGATTTGAGTTTGAAAATCAAATTCCACTTTCAAGAGGACTTGGAAGTTCATCTGCTGTAATAGTAAGTGCAATAGCATCAGCTTATGCAATTGAAGAGATAGAGTTACCAAAAGATAAGCTTTTAAATCTAGCTTTAGCTTATGAGTCTCACCCTGATAATATTACACCTGCTGTAATGGGTGGATTTAATGTGGCAACAGTTCAAGAAAATGAAGTTAAATATATAAGAAAAGATATTCCTAAAAATTTAAGTGCTGTTGTTGTTGTGCCTAATAGACCAATTTCTACACAACTTTCAAGAAAAACTTTACCATTTAAGTATTCAAAAGAGGATGCTGTTTTTAATATATCTCATTCATCACTATTAACGGCTGCTTTTATGAGTGAAAATTGGGAAATGCTTAGGATTGCTTCGCAAGATAAATTTCATCAAAAATATAGGATGAAACAGATGCCTGAGCTTTTTGAGGTACAAAAGTCTGCCTTAAAAAGTGGTGCTTTAATGAGTACCTTATCAGGTTCAGGTTCAACACTGTTTTCGGTTTGCTATTTTGAGGATGCTAAGAAAATTGAGAGAGAATTAAGAGCTAAATTTCCTCATTTTAAAGTTTTTATATCAGGTTTTGATAACTATGGTGTAAGAGTTGAAGCTTAAATTTTTGTAAATTTAGTAAGTTTTGGATATAATAATTGGCTAATTTAAAAAAACCTATTAGAATGTGTATTGTTTGTAGAAGCAAAGAGGATAAAAGCTCTATGCTAAGACTTCAATGTAAAGATTCTAAACTTATAAAATTTGATGGTTTTGGTAGAAGTTTTTATATGTGTAAAGAGTGTCAAAATAAAGCTCTTGAAAATATAGAATTAAAAAGAATTGAAAAAACACTTTTTAGAGAGTGTAAAAATAAAGATGAGTACATTGTACAACTTAAGGAGATATTAACGCATGTCAGATAACGTAAGAGTATACGAAATTGCAGAAGAAGCTGGGGCTAGCAGCACAGAAGTAATAAAAAAAGCAAAAGATTTAGGAATTGACCTTAAATCACCACAAAGCCCAGTATCATATGAAGATGCTGAAGAGATTGCAAACTACATTATGACAGGAAAGAGTGAAAAACTTACACCAAAGAAAAAACCTGTAAAAATAGTAAAAAAAGTAGAAGCAAAAACTGAAACTGTTAAAGAAGAGACAAAAGCTGAAGTTAAAGCAGCACCAATAAAGAGTGAAATTGCAAGTGAGCCAAAAGTTGAAACTAAAAAGGTTGAAGAAGAGATTGTAATTTCTAAACCTAAAAAAGAAGAAGCTAGCCCAAAAGAAGAAGTTAAAAATGATACTCCAAAAGTTGATGACAAGCCAACACTTAAAAAAGTAGTGCCAAAAAGAAGAGGCCTTAAGATTGTTAAAAAAAGAAAACCAACTATAGTTGAACCAAAAAAAGAAGTTATTGCTTCAAATGATAATTCAGCTATAAAAAAACCAATGAAATCATTAAGCGAAATTCTAGGTAGTACAAATCAAGATAATTCAAATAATGAAACTCAAGAGAATTCTTTACCAAAAACAGCTAAACCAAAAGCACAAAAGAAAAAAGTTCCACCAAAAGCACATGAGCATGGAAGAGTTTTAGAAATCAATATTGCAAAAGATGATTTCAAAGAGTCTGACGATTCATTATTAGGTGAAGAGGTAGTTTTACTTGATATGGGATTAACAGATACTTCAAAACTATTTGATGAGCCAAATAAAAAAGATAATTCTAAAAATAATAAGCAATCAAGATCTTCAAAACCAGCTGCATTTGGAAATAGACCTCAAGGTTTAAAAAGAGGAAAAAGAAAGAAAAGAGTTAGAAGAGAGAGTGAGACTGTAGAAATAACAGAAATTACTATACCTGAAGATGTAAGAGTTTATGAGTTTGCAGAAGCTTGTGGTAAAAGTGCTGCTGAAGTTATAACTGTATTATTTGGACTTGGTATGATGGTTACTAAAAATGATTTCCTAAAACAAGATGAATTAGAGATTTTAGGTGAAGAGTTTGGAATTGAAGTTACTGTTAAAGATGCCTTAGAAGATGTAAATTATGTTGAAGATTATCATGATGAAGAGATTGATAAAACTAATTATGTTACAAGACCACCTGTTGTTACTATTATGGGACACGTTGACCATGGTAAAACTTCACTTCTTGATAAGATTAGATCATCAAAAGTAGCACGAGGCGAAGCTGGTGGAATTACACAACATATTTCAGCTTATACAGTTGAGCAACATGGTCAAAAAATCACATTTGTAGATACTCCAGGGCATGCTGCATTTAGTGAAATGAGATCAAGAGGAGCAAATGTTACTGATATTATTATCATAGTTGTTGCTGCTGATGATGGTGTTAAACCACAAACTGAAGAGGTTATTGCTCACGCAAAAGCTTCAGGTTGTCCAATTATTGTAGCTATGAATAAAATGGATAAAGAGACAGCTAATCCTGATATGGTTAAATCACAAATGGCTGAAAAAGAGATGATGCCTGTTGATTGGGGTGGAGATGTTGAGTTTATCGGTGTTTCAGCTCATACTGGTGCTGGAATTGATGAATTATTAGAAAATATTTTATTACAAGCTGAGATTTTAGAGCTTGAAGCTGATCCAACTGCAAAAGCAAAAACAACAGTTGTTGAATCTTCTTTAGAAAAAGGAAGAGGTCCTGTTGCTACTGTTATTGTACAAAGTGGTACTTTAAAAGTTGGAGATAATATTGTATGTGATACAACATATGGTAGAGTAAAAGCTATTACTAATGATATGGGTAAACCTGTAAAAGAGTTAGGATTATCAGAAACAGGTAATGTATTAGGATTAAATGATGTTCCTACATCTGGTTCTTTTTTAGTTGTTCAAGATAGTGAAAAAGAGGCAAGAGATATTGCTACTACTAGAGCTGAACATGCACGAGCTAAAGAGCTAAGTAAATCTACTAAAGTATCTTTAGAAGAGATGAGTGGATTAATTGCTGAGGGTAAAATCAAACAATTACCAGTTATTATCAAAACTGATGTTGGTGGTTCTTTAGAGGCTATTAAAGGTAGTTTAGAAAAAATCCAAAATGAAGAAGTAAAAGTTAAAATTTTACATACAGGTGTTGGTGGAATTACAGAATCAGATTTAGCACTTGCTAACTCAAGTGAAAACTGTATAATTTTAGGATTTAATGTAAGACCAACAGGTGCTGTTAAACAAAAAGCAAAAGCTGATGGAATTCAAATTAATACTTATACTATTATTTATGATTTAATTGATGACATTAAAGATACTTTATCAGGAATGATGAGTGCTGTTATTAGAGAAGAGAATACAGGACAAGCTGAAGTTAAAGATACATTTGTTGTACCAAAAGTTGGAACAGTTGCTGGATGTATGGTTACAGATGGTAAAGTTATTCGTGGTGGTCATGCTAGAATTATTAGAGATGGTGTTGTAACTTATACAGGTAAAATCTCAAGTCTGAAAAGATTTAAAGATGATGCTAAAGAGGTTGTTAATGGATTTGAATGTGGTATTATGTTTGATAAATTTAATGATATTAAAGTTGGAGATTTCATCGAAACATTTATACAAATAGAAGAAAAAGTTGGAATAGATTTATAATATGAAAAGTGTAAATTTACAAAGAACAGAGTCTTTATTATTGGAATTAATTCCTGAGGCTCTTGCAACTTTAAATGATAGCAGAATCAATACTTTAGCAATTACAGAAGTTAATTGTAAAAATGGTAAATATGATGCTATTGTTTATTATGATGGAAGTGATTTTACAAATCAAGAACATCAGATTTTAAATAACCTTTTAAATAAAGCAAATGGACATATAAAGTCTTATTGTTTAAATGCAACAAATTGGTATAAATGCCCTAACTTTAGATTTAAAGCTGATAATGCTTTAGAAAAAAGTTTACATTTGGAAGAGTTATTTAGCCAGATAAAAAAAGAAGATAAAGAGTAAGAGTTATGAATTTAGAAGAAACAATTGAGATGACTGTAAAAGCTTGTGGTGTAGAACTATATGATATTGCTACAGCAAAAGAGAATGATAGAAATATTTTTAGAGTTTATATATCATCAAATAATGGTATTTCATTAGATAAATGTGCTGAAGTTTCAAGACTTATCTCTCCAATTTTAGATGTTGAAGAGCCTATGGGTGGAAAATATAACTTAGAGGTTAGTTCTCCAGGAATAGAAAGAAAACTAAAAAAAACTAGGCACTTTATCTCTTCTGTTGGTTCATTAATCAAAGTAAAAGATTTTGAAAAAAATGTTTTACAAGGTAAACTAATAGCTGCTGATGAAAATGAAATTAAAGTAGAAACAGAACATGGGGAAGAGATTATTACATACGATGAAATCTCATCTGCATCAACTTATTTTGAGTGGTAAACTATGCTAATCAATGATAACTTTTATATGAAGTTAGCAATTGATGAAGCATGGAAATATCAACTACTAACTTATCCCAATCCAGCCGTTGGATGTGTTATTGTAAAAAATGGTGAACTATTAGCAATTGAAGCTCACAAAGAGGCTGGTTTTGCCCATGCTGAAGTTAATGCTTTAAAAGCAGCTTTTTTAAAAAAACATCCAAATCATTTATTAAAAACAAAAAAAACTTCCCAAGATATTCATGAGTGCTTATTAAAAAATCATAATGATTTTTTTAGTGATTGTGAGATTTTTGTTACACTTGAACCTTGTAATCATGTTGGGAAAACTCCATCATGTGCAAATCTTTTAAAACAGTTAAAACCAAAAAGAGTAATAATAGCCCATAAAGATATAAATAAACAAGCAAGTGGCGGTATAGAAACTCTCAAAAGTGCTAATATTGATGTTAGCTTGGCTTGTATGGAAAAAGAGGCATATTGGCTTTTATATCCTTTTATTAAATGGACAAAAGGTACATTTGTTTTTTATAAAATGGCACAAACATTAAATGGAAGTATTGATGGTCAAATTTCAGGAAATCAAGCTAGAGCTTATGTACATGCTCTAAGAGATAAGATTGATTTGATGTTAATTGGTGGAAATACAGTTAGAAATGATAGACCAACTTTAGATGCAAGATTTGTAGCAGGTCGAGCACCTAATATAATGATTTACTCTAATAAAAAAATATTTGATAATCAAATAGCTCTATTTAAAATAGCAAATAGAGAGGTAACTATTAGTAATGATTTATTTAAAATTCTTAATCATAAGTTTGTAATGATAGAGGGTTCTTATAATCTTTTGGCTACTTTAAAAGAGAGAATTGATTATATTATGCTATTAGTTAGTCCAAAAATAAGAAAAGGGCTAAATGCTTTAAATGATATAGATATGGATTTTGAAATAGTTCATGAGAATTTTATAGGTGAAGAGAAGATTATATATCTAAAAAGAAAGTAAGTAAAAAAGCTTTTGCTTTTTTACTTAACTTTTTCTAAGTATTCACCTGTTCTAGTGTCACATTTAATAATGTCACCCTCAACTAAGTGAAAAGGAATTTGTACAACAGCACCTGATTCTAATGTAGCTGGTTTTTTACCACCTTGAGAATCACCTTTGAAGTTTGGTGGAGTTTCTACAATTTTTAATTCAACTGTCATAGGTGGTTCAACTGTAATTGCGCTTCCATTAAAGAACATCATATCACAGCTCATACCATCAATAATCCAGTCAAATGCTTCACCAACTTGGTCATAAGTTAAACCAATTTGTTCATATGTTGCATTATCCATAAATTGTAACATTTCACCATCATCATATAAAAACTGCATAGTTTTTTGTTGTAAATCAGGAGTTACACACTTATCACCTGCGTGAAAAGTCTTTTCAATTACTTTTCCATTGATAAATGATTTGATTTTACATCTAACAAACGCAGCACCTTTTCCAGGTTTTACGTGTTGATATTCTGTAATTTTATAAGGGATTCCATCAAGTTCGATTTTTAATCCCTTTTTTAATTCACTCATTCCAATATTTGCCATATAAGTCCTTATTAAATTTCTGCATAAGAAACTGAAATTGCAGCTTCTAAGTTTTCTAATTTTTTTAATATACTATGAGTAATAGTTGTATCAACTAAAATAACAGCTAAAGCTGAATCTTTTCCTCTTGATAATCTAAAGTCAGCAATATTAATACCATTGTCCCCTAATATTTGACCTATTTGACCAATTACTCCAGGTACATCAGAATTTCTTAGTAAAATCATTTTACCTTTTGGTTCTATATCAAAACCAAAACCATTAACTTCTACTATTCTTTGTACATTTTCATCAAATACAGTACCTGAAATAGTATTTACACCTTTTTCAGTTGTGATTTTAATAGTTACTTTATTGTTATAACCACTTGTATTATGAGTCATTTCACAAGTATCAAAAGTGATACCTTTTTCTTCAGCCCAGAACTTAGCATTAACATAGTTAACTTCATCTCCACCTGAAACTTTTAAAGCTCCAACTGCTGCAAATGTTGATAAAGATTCTAAATACTCTTTAATGTCACCTTGCGCACAAACAGAGATAGATCTAATAGCACTCTTATCGCTTTGAGCTGATAAAAAGGCCATTTTTTGTGTTAATTCAATATATGGTTTTACGAATGAAGGTATTTTACTTTCATCTATTGGTAAATTTAAAGCGTGAGGATAAGCAATGCCTCTTGCTGATTCAATAGCATTTTCAGCCGCTTGAATAGCAATTTTCTTTTGTGATTCTTTAGTATTAGCACCTAAGTGAGCAGTTACTGTCACATTAGGTAAGTCTAATAATGGATGGTCTGTTGCAGGTTCTTTGATAAAAACATCAATTCCAGCCATAGCAATTTTTCCAGATTTTAAGTTATTTACAAGGGCTTCTTCATTATATAATCCACCTCTAGCACAGTTAATTAAAACAACTCCATCTTTCATTTTTGCAATTTCTGTTTCACCAATCATATCAATTGTTTCTTGATTTTTTGGTGTATGAATTGTAATAATATCACAAGCTAATATATCTTCAAAATTTGTAGTATACTTAATCCCTAAATCTGTAGCTTTTGTTGAAGGAATATATGGGTCATAAGTTACAACTTCCATTTCAAATGATTTTGCTCTTAATGCAACTCTATGTCCAATGTTACCGAAACCAATAACACCTAATTTTTTACCATAAAGTTCATTTCCATACCAATCTTCTCTTTTCCAAACTCTGTCAATTTTTAATTGGTTATGAGCATATGGAAATTTTCTCATACAAGAAAGCATATGAGCCATAGTAAGCTCAACAGCTGCTATTGTATTTGCAGTTGGAACATTCATAGCAATGATTCCTCTTTTGCTACATCCCTCGATATTAACATTATCATAACCAACACCAGCTCTAATAATCGCTTTTAAATTAACAGCTGCATTTAAAAACTTTTCATCAACGTCTGTTGAAGATCTAGTAATTGCAACATCAGCATCTTTAATTACATCTAAAAGTGTAGTTTTATCAATATCAGCTGCAAATACATAATTAATATCTTCAGTAGATGCTAAAATATCCAAACCATCTTGGTGAATATGATCACAAACTACAATTGTATGTTTACCCATTTTATAATCCTCGAATTATTTAATTTGATCTTTTAATAAATCACCTAAAGTCATTGATGAATCATCATTTACAGATTTTAAAATTTCTCTTTCTTGTTGTTGCTCTAATCTTTTAACAGATAATCTAACTCTATTTCTGTTTGTGTCAATATTTACAACAACTGCTTCAATTTCAGCACCCATTTCAACTTCTTCAGGTTTTAAAGGACCGAAATCTTCATTTCTAACTAAACCATCTAAATTATTCTCTAATTTAATAAATAGTCCGAAATCTTTTAAGTCTTTTATTGTACCTTTAACAATATCTCCAATTTTATGCTCAGATTGGAATTTTTTTGCAGGAGAGTCTGTAATATCTTTTACTGATAAAGAGATATTCTCTTTTTCTCTATCAATTTTGATAATTTTAACTTCAACTTCGTCACCTTTTTTGTATAAAGTTTTACATTTTGCATTACCTTCCCAAGAAGCTTCCTCATTATGTAATAGACCATCTACATCACCTAAAGTAACAAATGCACCAAACTCAGTTAAAGTTGCAACTTTACCTGTTAAAATATCTCCAACTTTATGCTCTTTTGTAAATTTTGCAAAAGGTTTTTCTTGTAGATTTTTTAATGATACTCTTAATCTTTTTTTATCAACGTCAAGTTCAATAACTTCAACATTAACTTCATCACCAAGAGTTAAAGCATCTTTAGGGTTTTTAAGGTTTTTATTCCATGAAATTTCAGAAATATGTAATAATCCCTCAATATCATTTCCTAAATCAACAAATGCACCATAAGATTCAAAGTTAGAAATTGTTACAGTAATTGTATCACCAACTTCTAATTCGTCTCTAATCTCTTCCCAAGGGTTAGCAAGTGCTGCTTTGATTGATAATGATAAGTGTTGTTTAGTTTTGTCATAAGATAAAACTTTAACAGTAACTTCATCACCCTCTTCATAATAATTAGATGGATTAACAGGACCTTTGTAAGAGATTTCATTGTAGTTTACTAAACCATCAATTCCACCTAAATCAACAAACATACCATAAGAAGTGATTTTTTTGATAATACCATTAACAGCATCACCATTTTCTAAAAGTTGAGCAACTTTTGTATCTTTTTCAAGTTTAGCTTCTTCAATTAATTTTTTTCTAGAAACAATAATTGAGTTTTGAGCTTCATTAACTTTTAAAACCTTAGCTTTAACTTTTTTACCAACAGCACCAACTGCTTTTAAATAAGATTGAGCCATTGGCATGAAATATTCACAACCGTTATCATCTTCAATTATAAATCCACCTCTTTGCTTAACAGAGATAATTTTACCTTCAATTACAACGTCTTCAATATTTTCACCATGCTCTTTAACAAAAGCATCAAATTTCTCTTTTTGTAAAACTTTTTTATGAGAAATATTTGGTTTTTCACCTCTATTACCCATTAAAACAACAGGAATTACATCACCTGTTTTATACTTTACAACACCACCAATAGTGATTTCAGAAATATGTAGTCTTCCTTCAACTTTTTGACCAACATCTACTAAAACATTTTCACCATTAATCTCAACAATTACACCATCAACTACAGAGTTGTTCTCTGCATTTTCGAAAGACTCATTAAGCATTTGCTCAAAGTCAAAGTCTTCACCAATTTCAATATCTTCGATACCCATATTTTTCCTTCGTATTAACCGTTATTTATAAAATGCGAAGATTATAGCTAAGATTGGCTTAAACTATTTAAAAGAGAATTAATTACAATTGTTCTATTTTATCAACTACTTGTTGTATTATCCAGTCAGGAGTTGACGCACCTGCTGTTACTCCACATAGTTTTTTGTCTTTAAACCAAGAGTTGTTTATTTCAGTTTCATCTTCAACTAAATAACAGTTTTGACAATTTTCTTCAGATATATACAACAATTGTTTTGTATTTGATGAGTGTTTTCCACCAATTACAATCATAATATCTACCTCTTTTGAAAGCTCTCTAGCAGCATCTTGGTTCTCAAAAGTAGCATCACATATTGTGTTAAAAACTCTTACTTCTTTATTTTTTAAAATTAAAGAGTTAACAATTTCAAGATATTTTTCTTTTTTCTTTGTTGTTTGAGCAATAGTTGCTATTTTAGATTGTTTAAAGTTGATTTTATCCAAATCACTAGGTTCCAATACAACATAAACATCACTTTGATCTTTTGCATAAGATTTTACACCTAAAACTTCAGGATGGTCGCTATCTCCAAAGATTAATATTGAGTATTGTTTTTCAGACATTTTTTTAACTATTTGTTGAGGAGTTGTAACAAAAGGACAAGTTGCATTTATTACTTTTGCATCTCGTTTTTTTAAAGTCATTAAATCATCTTTTGGAATACCATGGGTTCTAATAATGATTGTATCTTTATCTTTTACTTCATCTAGTGTTCTATAAAGTCCTACATTATAGTCATTCATTAATCTATCAATTTCATTTTTATTATGAATTAAAGGTCCCATTGTTGCTGAGTCTTTATACTCTTCAGCAATTTTAATAGCTCTTTTTACACCAAAACAAAACCCATATGAAGAGGCTAATTTTACTCTCATTTTTATCCTTATTTATTATGAAGAGAAAACTAGTATTCTTAAGCTTTAAGAGAGTCTAGTATCTCTTTAAAGTTTGGAAATGAAGTTAGAATACAATCTACATCTTCAATATCCATACCACAATTTAAACCAGCTATTGCAAAACTCATCGCAATTCTATGGTCACCATGTGAGTTGATATTTGCTTTTTTCATTGTTCCACCGATTATTTCATAACCATCTTCGAACTCTGTAAATTCAACTCCACATAGTTTTAGGTTATTTACAACTGAAGCAATTCTATCACTCTCTTTTACTCTAAGTTCACTAGCATTTGAAACTTTTGATTTTCCTTTTGCTAAACTCATTGCAATGCTAAGTGCTGGAAGTTCATCTATTAACCATGAAATATTTTCACTAACTTCAACGCCATTTAATTGGTCATTTTCCACAATAATATCACCAATTGGTTCATAAATATTCTCTTTTTCTATAAACTCAACTTTTACACCCATTCTTTTTAGAACTTCATAAGCCCCAACTCTTGTTGGATTTAAAGTTACATTTTTAATTGTAATCTTTGCTTTTGGTGTAATTGCAGCTGCAAGGGCAAAGAAAAATGCAGAACTAGGATCTGTTGGAACTGTAATATTTAAAGGTTTTAAAGCACCTTTTAATGGATGAATATGGATATATCCCTCTTCATCATTCTCTAAAGTTGCTCCCATACCTTTTAACATTCGTTCAGTATGATCTCTTGTTAATTCATTCTCTTTATATTTTGAAATACCATTTGCTCTTAAAGCAGCTAAAATCATTGCTGATTTAACTTGCGCTGAATCTACAGGTGAATTATAAACAAAAGGCTTAAGCTCTTTTACCCCTCTAATAAAAAGTGGAGCTTTATTTCCATCTTCTCTTCCATCAATTTTTGCACCAATACTTCTAAGTGGATCAGCAACTCTTTTCATAGGTCGTGCATGTAAATATTTATCACCAACTAAAACAAATGAACCATCAATTGATGCTAAAAAACCACAAAAAAGTCTCATTGCAGTTCCTGAGTTTCCACAATCAAGTACATTTTCAGGCTCTTTTAATTCACCCTTTGGAGTAATAGTTACATCTGAACCATTTCGTGTGATATTAGCTCCTAATTGCTCAACGATTGATAAAGTATTTAAAGTATCTTCAGCTGTTAAGAAATTTTTAATATGGGATGTTTCATTACTTAAAAGTGAAAACATTGCACATCTATGGGAGATAGATTTATCACTTGCAATATTATCAATAACAATATTAAATGGCTTTTCTAGTGGAGTGATTGAAAACTTTTTCATTTATCTTATTCCAATTCCTAATTTTTTATTTAAAGTATCTAAAATAGTATCCATAGTCAAAGTAATATCCTCTTCTTCTAGTGTTTTATCATCACTTTGTAAAATAAATCTAATAGTTAAACTCTCATTTTCACCTAGTTTTTCATCACTATAAGTATCTACTAAATTAAACTGCTTAATTTTTTCATCTTCAATTGTTCTAATTGCATGTGAAATTCTTGAATACTCCATATCTTTTGGAACAATTAAACTTAAGTCTCTTTTTGAAGCTTGGAATTTTGAGTAGTTTTTTGTTTTAATTAACTCATTTTTTATTTTAGAAAAATCAATCTCTGCTATAAAAGTATCTGGAATATCATAATCATTTGTAACATTTGGATGAAGTTTTGAAATAAATCCTACAACTTCTCCATCAATAATAACATCAGCATTTTGATATGGGTGAATTAAACTATTTTCAATTTTTTCCATAACTTTTAACTCAAATTTACCAATTGTATTTAAGATTTTTTTAGAGAAATCAAAAAATTCAATTGCTTTAGGTCTTCCATTATTTTGAAAATTTTCATCCTCTTTATCACCACTATAAATAAATGAAATCTTTTTTGACTCTTCTCTGTTTTTATTAAAAACAGTTCCTATTTCAAAAAATGCTACTTTTTTAAAACCTTGTTTAAAGTTATTTGATGTTGCTTCAATTAGGTTTGTTAAAATAGTAGTTCTAAATGTATCTAACTCTTTTACAATAGGATTTAAAATATCTAATTTGTCATCAACTGTTGCAAATCCATATTTTTCTAGAGTATCTTTATTTGAGAATACATAAGTTAATGTTTCAAAGAAACCATTTTCAATAGCTTTAGCTCTTATTTTATTTTTCTTAATTAATTCATTTGTTGTTTTGTTTATTCTATTTGCTTCATCAATTAAAAGAGGTTTTGATTCAATATTATCAATTCCAATAATTCTTACAATCTCTTCAGTTACATCAGCAATATTTTTTATATCATGTCTAAAAGGAGGAACTTGAACAGATAAAACACCTGCATTTCCATCTTTTACAATAAATCCTAAATCTGTTAGAATTTTTTCAATTTTTATTTTTGTAATAGATTTACCAATAATTGAGTTAACTTTTTTAATACTAATATCAATTGTTAATCTCTCTTTATCTTCTGTAAATGTTTCATAACCTCTGTAAAGTTTTGCACCAAAATTAGAGATTAATGTTGTGAAATAGTCCATTCCCATTTGAATATCAGGCTCACTACCTCTTGATGTTCTATAATACATTTGTCCAGTTTTAATCTTTTTTTCAAAAACATTTTTTGATAACTCTTCTGGATTATTGTATGAAGCTTCTAATATAAAAGTAGTATCATCACAGTTTAACTCTTCTTTATCAATACTAATAGTACTTAATTTACTTGTACCATAAACTTCATCAAAACCATTTTCACCTTTTTTTACATGTAAAACAGCTAAATCATTTATGCTATCGCTATCTTTTTTTGCATAAGCATTTATAATTACACCTGTTGAGTGAGTAGCATAAGTTAAAACATTATTAAAGTTTGACTCTTTATACTCATCTAAAAATGCAACTCTTAGTTTATGTAAAAGTGGTAAATTAAAATCATCAAAATCAGCTGCTTTATAAATTAGTGATGAATCTATAGAACTTGCACACTCAATCTCTAAAAGCTGTCCAATTCCCATATCATTATAATCAAGATTTTTTTCTTGCTCAAGTAGAGGTAATTCATAACAAGCACTTAACTCTCTTGCTATTCCATTTATACTTAAACAATCACCTCTATTAGCTGTTAATTCTATCTCAATAACATCATCATTTATAAGTCTGTATTCATTTAACTCTTTACCTAAAACTAACTCACCAATTGAATTATCAAGTTCTAATATTCCATCATTTAATTTAGGAAGACCTATCTCTGTTGAAGAGCAAATCATACCAAGTGATTCTACACCTCTTAGTTTTGCTTTTTTAATTTTAAAATCTTCACTTAAAACACATCCAACAGTTGCAACAGGTACATATTGACCTGCAGCTACATTTTTTGCACCACAAACTATTTGAGTAGTTTCATTTCCAATATTTACCTGACAAATTGATAATTTATCAGCATCAGGATGTTTCTCTTTAGATTCAACATATCCAACAACAACACCAGCTGGAATTCTAATTTTGTTTAATGAATCAACTTCTAAACCAATAGAGTTTAATTTTGTGCAAATTTCATTTGTATCAATTTTAGAAATATCAATAAAATCTTCTAACCATCTTTTTGTAACTATCATTTGAACTGTCCTAATAATCTTAAATCACTCTCAAAAAGAGACCTTAAATCTCCAATATTATGAATTAGCATTGCAAATCTTTCAATTCCTAAACCAAAAGCATAACCTGAAACATCATCATAACCAACTGATTTAAATACATTTTCATCCACAATTCCACAACCTAATACCTCAAGCCATCCTGTATGTGAACAAACTCTACATCCATCACCTTTACAAAATACACATGAAATATCAACTTCAGCTGATGGTTCTGTAAATGGGAAGAAAGAGGGTCTAAATCTAACATCAACTTCACCAAACATATGGTGTAAGAACTCTTCTAATACATGTTTTAAATTAGCAAAAGAGATTTTATCACTACTATCTACAACTAGTCCCTCAATTTGGTGAAACATAGGTGTATGTGTGATATCAAAATCTCTCCTAAAAACTGTTCCTGGAGCAATCATTCTAATAGGTGGTTTTTGACTAAGCATTGTTCTAATTTGTACAGGCGAAGTGTGAGTTCTTAAAAGTGTGTAATCTTTATTGTAAAATGTATCTTGCATATCACGTGCTGGGTGATATTTAGGAAGATTTAATGCTTCAAAATTATGAAAGTCATCTTCAACTAATGGTCCCTCTTCAACAGCAAAGTTAAGGTTTTGAAAATATGTAATAACTCTATCCATAGTTTCAACAACAGGATGAACAGCACCACAAGATAGATTATTATTAAATCTTGTAACATCAATTTTTTCAGCTTCTAATGTTTTATTTAATTCAATCTCTTCTAATACAACTTTTTTAGCTTCTATTGCATTTGTAACTTCAACTTTTGTATTGTTTAAGTTTTGTGCAAATGCTTTTTTCTCTTCATTTGGTATATCTTTAAGTCTAGCAAACTCTTTTGTTAAGAAACCTTTTTTACCTAAAAGCTCTACTCTTAAGTTTTCTAAGCCCTCTAAAGAGTCAATAGACTCTATTTTTTCAATCCACTCTTTCAAATATTTCCCCTAAGTTCAATTTTTATAAAAGGTTAATATTGTACTTAAGTTTTTATTAGAGTTTGGTTATAATATTTTTAACATATTTAAAAGGAAAAAATTATGTGTATTTTTTGTAAGATTGTTGCAGGTGAAATACCTAATAAAACTGTTTTAGAGGATGAAAATTTTTTAGCTTTTGAGGATATTAATCCAGCAGCTAAGGTACATGTTTTAGTTATACCAAAAGAGCATTATAAATCATTTGATGAAATTCCAGGTGAACTTATGGCTAATATGACTTTGTTTATTCAAAAAGTTGCTGATAAGCTTAATTTAAAAGAAGATGGTTATAGATTAATTACAAATATTGGTGATCATGGTGGACAAGTTGTACATCATTTACATTTTCATATTTTAGGTGGTGAGTATGTTGGTAGACTTGTTGGTGAAAAGGTAAGAGAAGAGTTTTAAATCTTCTCTACTTCTCAACTTCTTGTGTAAAACTTCCTAAAGACATAAGTTTTTCATATCTTTTTTCATATCTCTCTTCTTTAGAGATAGTTCTTAACTCTTTTACTGAATTTAAAAAATAATCTCCTAAAGCTTGAATAGCTTCCTCTTTTGCTCTATGTGCTCCAATTAATGGTTCTTTTATTACATCATCAACTAGTTTTAACTCTTTTAAAGCCTCAGCTGTTATTTTTAAAGAGTTAGCAGCTGTTTCTGCTTGAGATGGGTCATTCCATAAAATAGCAGCACAACCCTCAGGAGAAATAACTGCATAAACAGAGTATCTCATCATTGCTAATTTATCAGCAACTGAAATTGCAAGTGCTCCACCTGAACCACCCTCTCCAATTACTACTGAAACAGTTATTGTATCTAAATCAGAAAATTCAAATAAATTTTTAGCAATTGCTTCACTTTGGTTTCTCTCCTCAGCTCCAAGTCCAGGATATGCACCCGGAGTGTCAACTAACATAAGAATTGGAAGATTAAATTTTTCAGCAAGTTTTGCTGCTCTTAAAGCTTTTCTATAACCCTCAGGTGATGGCATACCAAAATTTCTTTTTAGTTTATTTTTAGTACCTCTACCTTTTTGCTCTCCAATAACAACAACTTTTTCTTCGCCAATTTTACCTAAATAACATACAATAGCACTATCATCATCAAAATGTCTATCCCCATGAATTTCATAAGCATCACTTAGTAATCCTCTTATATAATCCATCGCATAAGGACGATCAGGGTGACGTGCTAATTGAAGCTTTTGATAATCAGTTAAGTTCTTAAAAGTTTTTTCAACTTCTTTATCTAGTTTTTTTTCTAAAATCTCAACTGCATGTTCATCAGATTTTGTTTTTGCAACTATTATATCTTCTTCTATAGCTTTTATTTTTTCTTCAAATGTCAAATAAGTTGCCAATTTATTCCTTTAGTTTATTTAGTATATTTTTTAAATATAACAGAACCGTTTGTTCCACCAAAACCAAAGTTATTACTCATAACCGTAGTTAATTCAGCTTTTCTAGCTACATTAGGAACATAGTCTAATTCACAATCTTCATCTTGATTAATTATATTAATTGTTGGAGGAATAATACCATCATTTAAAGATTTTATTGTAAAAATTGCCTCAATAGCACCAGCTGCACCTAAACAGTGACCAATTTGACCTTTTGTTGATGTTACAGGAGGACAGTTTTCAATACCGTTAAATAACTCTTTAATAGCTTTACTCTCATTAACATCTCCAACAGGTGTTGAAGTACCATGAGTATTTATATAATCAATTTTTGGTAGTTCTCCTGTATTTGATTTTACCATTTCAAGTGCTGCTCTCATAGCTCTTAAAGGTCCATCCATTACAGGTGCTGTGATATGGTTTGCATCACCACTTTCACCAAATCCAATAACTTCAGCATAAATTTTAGCACCACGTGCTAATGCTGAATCTAATGTTTCAACAACTAAAGCTCCAGCTCCCTCACCCATAACAAATCCATCTCTATCTTTATCAAATGGTCTTGAAGCAGTTTTTGGGTCGTCATTTCTAGTAGATAAAGCCTTCATAGATGCAAATCCACCAATTCCAGCTCCACAAATAGCTGATTCAGCTCCAACAACTAATATATTATCAGCTCCACCTAATGCAATTGTTTTAACAGCATCAGCTAAAGCATGAGTTGAAGCAGCACAAGCAGTTACATGTGATAAACTTGGACCTTTTAATCCATGTTCAATTGAGATAAAACCACTTAACATATTAACTAATGATGATGGTATAAAAAATGGAGAGATTCTTTTAGGTCCTCTTTCAGCACATACAACAGAGTTTTTTTCAATAGTAGATAAACCACCAATTCCAGATGCTGAGATAATACCAAATCTATTTGATAAAGAGTCATCAACTTTATTGTTCTCTTCACTTGCAAAACCTGAATCAATCATAGCTTCTTTTGCTGCTTTTATTCCTAATTGTATAAATCTATCGGCTTTCTTAACCTCTTTTTTATCCATTACAGTAGTAGGATCAAAATCTTTAACCTCTCCTGCTATTTGTACAGAGTAAGCATCTGCATCAAATAGAGTAATTTTATCAATTCCACATTCACCTGCAACTACGGCTTTAAATGAATCTTCTACATTATGACCTAAAGAATTAATTGTACCAAGACCAGTTATAACAACTCTTTTCATTAATTATGCTCCATATGATATATTATTTTTATTATTTAAACTATTCAATTTTTTAAAAAAAATTCAAAAATTTAAATAAAGAGTTAGAAACTAACTCTTTATTCGAGTCAAGAATAATGATTAATCTTGATTATTTATTATCTTCGATGTACTTAATAGCATCAGCAACAGTTAAGATTTTTTCAGCATCTTCATCAGGGATTTCAATGTCAAATTTCTCTTCTAAAGCCATTACTAGCTCAACAACATCTAATGAATCTGCACCTAAATCTTCAATGAATTTTGAATCTTCTTTAACTTCAGCTGGATCACAATCTAATTGCTCAACTACTACTTCTTTTACATCATCTAATAATGCCATTTTCTTTCCTTATATAAAATTGTCATTGAATTATACCTAAAAGCTTTTAAATATTCTTTTAAATATAAAAATATCTAAGCTTATACGTATAAACCACCATTAACTTTTAATATCTCTCCTGTAATATATGAAGAGTGATTACTTAATAAAAATGCCACAGCATCAGCTATCTCTTTAGGTTTTCCAAATCTAGATAGTGGAATATTTTTTTCATATTCAGCTTTTACTTCAGCTTTTAATTCATCAGTCATATCAGTTTGAATAAATCCAGGAGTAACGGCGTTATATCTAATTCCACGTGCTGCTGCCTCTTTTGCAAATGATTTAGTCATTGCATTTAATCCACCTTTTGAAGCTGAATAGTTAGTTTGACCTGGATTTCCCATTTCACCAACTATTGATGAAATATTTACAATAGAACCAAATCTTTTTTTACCCATTACTTTTAATGCTGCCTTACAACCAATAAATGCTGAAGTTAAATTTGCATTTATAACATCATTAAAATCATCAACACTCATTCTAAGAGCTAATTTATCTTTTGTAATACCAGCATTGTTTACTAAATATGATAATTCACCATCAGCATCAATAATTGCTTTTATTGCATCATTAAATTCATTCTCTTTTGTTACATCAGCTTTTACAACTGCAGCTTTCCCACCATTTGCAATAATCTCATTTTGAATAGCAATAGCTGCATCAGCTCCACTTCTATAATTAATCCAAACTTTAAGACCATAAGATGCTAAAGTTTTTGCAATCTCTGCTCCAATTCCACGACTAGCACCTGTAACTAATACATTTGAACCTGTAAATTCCATATTTTTCCTTATTTAATTTTCTATAAATAGACTCAATCTTAAAATAGTATCAAAACTTTAATTTAATTTTTATTTATACTAAACACCACGTTTGTTATCCCACACTCTAATATGTAATCTATCACAATATTTATAGCCTGATTCTATTGCCATTTGAATTACATCTGCACTATGTCTGTTTATTTCATCAGCACTATCACCCATAGGCATAAGGTATATTTCACATGAGGGAATAATAGATGAAATAGATTCAATTTCATCTTTAGCTTTATTTATAAACTCTTTGTCTATTACAAATTTTAAGTAAGAGTTATTAGTATTTTTTATAATCTCTTTTAGTGTATGTTCATTTACTCTTTTTTTTAGTGGCTCTAAAGAGTTAGATAATTTTACACTCATAGAAAAGATTAACTCTTTTTGATAATCTTCTGTAAAATTGATATTTAATGAAGCATTTGTTTCAATAGTTACTTTATAATTATTCTTTATATAATATTTTAAAATTTCTTGAAATTCATCTTTATTCCAATAAAGAAGTGGCTCACCACCTGTTATTACAATATCTGTTTTATAAAAAGGTTCTAGTTTTTTTACCTCATTTATAATCTCATTTGAATTCATCTTATGCCAAGTATCTTTAAACTCAGGGTCAACAGCATAAAAAGAGTCACAAGAACATTTTTTTATACCGCTTGGTGTTTCATACTCAACAGCAAAACCTTCACATCGAAAGTTACATTTACCAAATCTTATAAAAATAGATGGATTTCCTACAAATTTACCTTCACCTTGAATTGTAGGACCAAATATCTCATTAACTTCAAGCATAAACTGTACTTTTACTTTTAGGTGTCTCTAAAAACTCCACATGGGAAACTTTTATATCTATTTGAGACATTTTTTCTTGAATAATATTTAAAAGCCATGCTGAT
This sequence comes from Arcobacter sp., assembly GCA_965662175.1. Taxonomy (GTDB): domain Bacteria; phylum Campylobacterota; class Campylobacteria; order Campylobacterales; family Arcobacteraceae; genus Arcobacter. The sequence goes on from CBFIGT010000003.1 coordinate 26,354, forward strand.
AAGTTTTCACTTGTTGGTACAAAATCAACAATTATAAAACCCTCATACATCTCATGAATATGAATTGGCTCATCTTTTATAATATTTAAATCAAAAGTTTTAAATCCCTCTTTATGCTCTATTAAATTATTTTTGTTTTTATAGTGTGGTAATAGTGTTTCATAAAGTGGATCATTTATATCTATGATAAATTTATGGTCAAGTGTTGCATCTAAAAATTGTTTAAACCAATTTAGATGTTTAAAATCAGTTACCATTCCATTTTTTAAGTTTGAACTTTCAAGATGAATTATTATTTTACCTTGATGTCCATGCAAATGTCTACATACCAAACAAGAATCAAGTGCAAAATCAGGGTTTAACTCTTGAGACCAAACCCTATGGCCATAACAAAAATCAAACTCTTTTGAAATATTCCACTTCACACAATTTCCTTATATGAAATTGGATCTTTAAGACCTGCTTTTTCAAAACCATTTAATCTTAATCTACAAGAATCACAAACTCCACAAGCTTCATTTTCATTTTTATAACAAGACCAAGTAAGCTCAAGAGGTACATTTAACTCTATTGCTTTTTTAACGATTTCATTCTTATGTAGTTTTACTAAAGGTGTTTTTATAGTAATATGAGTTGACTCTTTTGTTCCCTCATTTATTGCATTTTTTATTTGATTAATAAAAGAGTTTGTACAATCAGGATAACCACTACTATCCTCTTCCACAACTCCAATATATATAGCTTCAGCTCGCTCTTTTTCAGCAACAGCAGCAGCAATTGAAAGAAAAATTCCATTTCTAAATGGTACATAAGTTACAGGAACACCTGGTTTTACACCATCAACTGGAACATCAATACTGCTATCAGTTAAAGCACTAGCTCCAATTTGTGTGAAAAATGGAATATCAATTTCATATTTATTTTTTATTTCTAAGCTTTCACAAACACTTCTAAAAGCTTCTAGCTCTTTTTTTTCTGTTCTTTGTCCATAATTAAAATGAACAGCGATAATATCGTATCCTTCATTTTTAGCAATATAGCTAGCACAAGTGGAGTCCATCCCTCCACTTAATATACATACAGCTTTTTTATTCATATGTTATATAATCCTTTTTTTCATTGCAAAAGAATTTCCAATTTATTGGAATTATTTTTACTTTTGCACTCTCTTCTAATTTTGATATATCCTCATTTAATACAATAAATGAGTTACACTCACTAAGTATTGAAACCATTCCAGGACTTTTTTTGTCTGAGGGTTTGAATTTTTCCCCATCAAAAAAACCAGGAACTAGAGTCAATCTTCCCTTTTTATTTAATAAATTATTAGCTAATTTTGTACTAATATAGTTGTGATAATAGCTTTTAGAACCTATTAGTTTTTGTATTAATATTTTTCCAACAAGTTCAAAAACCATAGCTGAGGCTAATGGATTTCCAGGAAGATTTAAAATAAAAGTATCTTTGATTTTCCCAAAAATAGTTGGTTTACCAGGTTTTACTATAATTCCATCAAAAAGTGTTTTTAGTCCAACTTTTTCAAAAGATTCCCTTGTAAAATCAGCTTCTCCAACAGAAACTCCACCTGATGTAATAATCAAATCAGCATCAAGAGAGTTTTTAATATGCTCAACTATTGACTCAACTGAATCATTTGCTTGTCCAATAAAACTAACATCACAACCTAACTCTTGAGCTCTTGATATAAAAGTTGGTGTGTTTGAGTTATATATTTGATACTCTTTAATATCTTGATAGTGAAGTCTTAACTCTTCACCCGAAGCAAAAACAACAATTTTTGGTTTTTTATAAACTTTTATATGAGAAACTCCTTGAGATGAGAGTAGGGTGATTTTAGAAAAATTAATTTCATCACCTATATCAACTAGTTGTTCACCTTTTTGTATATCTTCACCCACAAATCTAATATGTTGCATTTTTTTTACATCATAATCAATTTTTATTTTATTTCCATAGATTTTACAATCTTCTTGGGCAACAACAGCTTCACAGTTTTTAGGAACTCTTGCACCTGTCATAACTTTTATTGTAGTTTGGGGTTCTAAAATATCTAAATTATTATCCCCTGCAAATATTTTATTTGTAACTTCTAACTCTTTATCTTTATCTTCAAAAAGTATTGCATACCCATCCATTGCTGAGTTATTAAACTTTGGTAAAGAGCTTGTTGCATATATTTTTTGCGCACTTATTCTTGAAGTTGCATTCTCAATTGGTATGATTTCAAAATTTGTTTTATATTTTTCATTGATTATTATCTCTAAGGCTTCGTTTACACTAACACTCATAAAAAATCCTTTTACTTTTGCCTATGCTTAAGTCTGATATAATACCAAAATTTTTTAAAAGTGAGATAAACATGGATTTGATGAGCGACTCAATAAGTACGCACGTATTTTTTATTTATATATTTTTAGCAATTATGCTTGTTAATTTATATAGTGTATATAATGTTAATAGTTTTATAAAGCTTGCTAAAAGGTTAAAGTTTTTAACCCCTTTATATCATACTTTAAATGCAATTATTATTTATACAGGAACAATTGTTGCTTTTTATTCTAAAACATTTAGTTTTACTATTTTGATTATGATAGCTGCATCTATTGCTGTTATGGTTTTAGAGATAAAAAGATTTAAAAAAATGAGAGTTATTAAAGTTGATGATACCAATTTACAAGAAGAGTTTGTAAAATTTTCAAAAAAAATATATACAATAGAAATTGGAATTTTAGTATTTACATATATTATCTCTAAGATTTTTTAATGCAGTTTATTTATTGTAGTGATGCTGGTAATAGCTCTTTAACTATTAGTGATGATATTTATAAATATCTTTTTAAAGCAAGACGTGAAAAAGTAGGAGCTAAAGTTACTTTTAGAAATTTAATAGATTCTAATATCTATTATTATGAAGTTAGCTCTATTTCAAAACGAGATGCTTTATTAAATCTTATTTCTCATGAAGAGTTAATAGTAGAGTCAAATAAAAAACTACATATTATTTGGTGTGTAGTTGATAGTAAAACAATTGAAAAACAACTTCCCTATTTAAACGAAATTGGTGTTGATAAAATCTCTTTTGTATATTGTGATTATTCACAAAAAAGCTTTAAGTTAAATTTTGAGAAGTATGAAAAAATACTTTTTAATTCCTCTCAACAATGTGGAAGAAGCTCTATTATAAAACTTGATATTATTGATTCTTTAGATAAGGTTTTAGAAAGCCACAAAGATTGTTATATGTTTAATTTTTCACAAAATCATATTGATACAAATAAAGATATAAAAACAATAATAATAGGTTGTGAGGGTGGTTTTTCCAAAAAAGAGATAGCTAAATTTGATAGTGAAAAAATTGTAGGAATAGATTCTAATTTAATTTTAAGAAGTGAAACAGCAATTACAGTAGTAGCATCAAAGCTGCTACTGTAAGCTATAAGATATTACCACTCTCTAATAATTGAGTGACATCTTGAACATGCATTTAGCATATCAGAGTATGCATTTGCAGCATTTACATATGCTTTATCATCTAAATTTAATTCTAAAACATTTAAATCTAAAGTGATACTTTTTGATGCATTTTCAGCAACATTTATCATATGTTTTTTATCTTTTGGTAAGTACTCTTTTATTACATCAGTGTTGGAAAAAAGTGCATTTCCCTCTTCCACTAATTTAGCTCCATCTTTGATTAAATTAATATTACTATTAATAAAACCTTTTTGAATTTGTGACATACCTTGGTCCATCATAGACATAGATTTTTGCATTACATTTTGTGCATTTGCAACACTTAATGATAAAGTTGCAATTAGTGCTAATTTGATTTTTTATCCTTTTACAAATAAAGAAAGATGCTTAGTGCATCTCTCTCCATTGTTTAACTTTCCATAACCAAGCAAAAATAGCAAATACTACTAAGTAAATTAGGAACTTAGGTCCTAACTCTTCTCTTTCTGCTTTTTTAGAGTCACCAACTTCTTCCATATAAGTAATTACTTGTTTTTCAGCAGCTTCTGTTAAACCAACTCTTGGCATTGCTGTACCCTCAAGATGTTTTTGAGGATTGTTGATAAATGTGTGTAAGTAAGACTCACCTCTTGATCTAATATACTGAGATAAATCAGGTGGGATTTTTCCCATATATGATTTAATATCAGCATTTGATGTTAATGCAGTCATAGAACCACCCATCATATCACCATATTTAATTGAGTGACATCTTTGACAAGCATTAGAAAATGCTTCTTTGTTTGTCATCTCTTTTGGTGCGATAGATTGTAAATATGCAACCATATCTGCAATCTCTTGTGGTTGCATCCAGTCATATCCAGGCATTGGATGAACTGCACCATCCTGGAATTTATGTTCAACTTTTGCAGCTTTTGCAGGATTTTTAATAAATGCAGCTAAATAATTAGCATCATATAAATATCCAGCACTACTTAAATCAGGTGGAACTACACCATAAGCAGCTGCTGAAGATGCGTTGTCCATAACAGCAGGGAAACCTGCTGTTTCAATACCATGACATGCTGTACAGTTTGATTGAACTAAAGTAGCACCATTTGTAGCGTCACCTTTAACTCCTTTTAATCCATCTACATCTTTAAACTCATAATCAGGAGCTTCAACGTGTGGGTGCATTTGCGAGTGAGCAAATGGTTCAACTCCCCAGTAAGTAATTAGTGTTAAAGCAACTACTACTGCTAATATTTTTAACTCTCTCATACGTCACCCCTTTTCTTAGCATCAGATTTTGTAATAAATGGTAATGCTAGGAATATAAGAATAAATGCCATAGCAGCCACAAATCCAATGTATGCATTTGTTCCTGTTGGAGGTAATTTTCCCCATACTGTTAATACAATTAAATCAATCATTAAAATCCAGAACCAAATAAAGAATTTAGGTCTTTTATGTGCTGGTAATATTTTTGGATCTCTATCTAAAAATGGTAATAATAAGAAAATAACATTAGCAAAACCAAATGCGATTAAACCAATATCAAATGCTTTAAAAGGACCAACATCAAAGAAGAAACCTCTTAATACTTCATATGACCATAAGAAATACCACTCAGGGTAAATATGAGCAGGTGTTACCATATTATCAGCAGGATCAAAGTTAACTGGATCCATAGCAAAGTTATAATGGAAGAATACTAAGTAGAAATAGAAAATTAAGAAAATTCCAAGTACTGCTAAATCTTTAGAGATAAATACAGGCCAGAAAGGAATAACTTTTGACTCTTTTTTATTTCCAGATAGATATTTTTCAGCTTCAGCATCAAAATCTAACTCTTCTGAAGTTTGATTATTAACATGAGGAATTCTTAATGTATAAAAGTGTAATCCAATAATTCCCATAATAGTAACAGGTAATAAGAAAACATGTAACATAAAGAATCTAGTTAATGTAGCATCAGCCACATTAAAGTCACCTCTAATCCAAACTACTAGTGCATCTCCAATAACAGGAACTCCACCAAATAAATTTGTAATAACCATTGCAGCCCAGTAAGACATTTGTCCCCAAGGTAACATATATCCTGAGAATCCAGCAGCTGAGAATGTCATAAATAATAACATACCAGAAATCCAAATCATCTCTCTACCTTGTTTATAAGAACCATAATAAATTCCTGTAAACATGTGAATATAGATAATTAAGAATACAACAGACGCTGCAACACCATGCATATGTCTAAAGAACCAACCAAATGCAACTTCTTGCATAATTGTATAGTTTACAGAATCAAATGCTAAATTTACATCTGGCTTGTAGTACATCATCAAGAAAATTCCCGAGATAATTAAAATACCAAAAGTAGTAGCTAAAAGTACACCCATAGCCCATAAGAAGTTAATATCTTTTGGAATCCAATATTCAGTCATCATAACTTTATTAAAAGTAGTGGTATTTAATCTTTGATCTAACCATTCACCAACTGAGTTTGCTTTTTCAAGTTTTGCCATTGATTACTCCTTATGCTTGAGTTGCTAAGAAATCAGCAATTTTTTTAGATTCAGGACCTTCGTTACCTAAAACGATAGTCGTTCCCTTAACTTCAAATGGAGGTAAATCAAGAGGTCTTGGAGGAGGACCAAAAGTTTGCTTAGCACTTGGGTTAAACTCCCCACCGTGACATGCACATTTCCATTTATCTTTTTTCCACGCTGGAATACATCCTAAGTGTGTACATAATCCAATTGCTACTGTATATCTATCAGCACCTACAACTAAATCTCTTTCTGAAGAGTCCATATCAGCCGTTTTTTTAAGAACAAAAATTGGCTTACCTCTCCACGTAAATGTTTCTGGAGTTCCTGCTTTAATTGGAGCTAAATCAATTGTTGTAAATCCACCAGCTAAAACGCTTGGAAGTGGATCCCACGCTTGCTTCATTCCTACTAAAGAAGCAGCACCACCTACAGCTGCAACTGCTGCAAATGAGTAACCTAGAAAATCTCGTCTATTTGTATCAGACATCTACTCTTCCTTTTTTTAAAATAAAATCTACTTATTATATTTAATATAATCTTAAAGAAATATGACCTTGGTCAAAACGCAGCAAAAAAGTAGCAAAACGTGTCTAAACTACACAGTATGGGATTTGTTGAAGAATTCTAGAGTAAAATTTACTCTAGAATTATAAGTAGGAGTTATATTAGTTTGATATAAATTTTATAATTTCTCTCTCTATATCTTGTTTATCTATAACACTTTTGTGCAAAATATCCGAATTAAATAAAACAGAAATTGACTGAGGAATTTTAACATTACAGCTTTTTGAAATTTTTTCTAAAGCTGTTTTATCATTATATTTATTGTTATCTTCATTTATTGCATTTAAAACTGTTGGAGAGAATTTTGTCCATTCAGCTGTTGAGTACATAACTGTTTTTAGATTTTTCTCTTTTAGTTCATCATAAGCTTTTAGACAAGTTGCCGTATGTGGGTCCATTATATAATTTTTATCTAGATATTTTTTGATAATTTTAAGTCCATATTCATCATCAGAATTTACAGCTCCAAAATATTTTTGAAGTTTTTTTGTCTCTTCTTCTGTCATTTTGAAGTATAAGTTTTCATTAAGTGAGGCCATAAACTCTTTTGTTCTTGAAGAACCATAAAGTGAATAGATAACTCTTTCAATATTTGAAGATTTTAAAATATCCATTGCAGGTGATTTTGTAAGTTTTAGACTTTTGCCTCTAATATCATAAACTCCACTATTTATCCACTCTGTTAAGATATTATTTTGATTTGATGCAACAAGAAGTTTTTCTATTGGTACACCCATTTCTTGTGCATAAAAACCACCTAAAACATTTCCAAAGTTACCACTTGGAACAATTAAATATATTTTTTCACCAAATGTTATTTCATTTTGTTTAAGAAGTTGAATATATGACCAAAAATGATAAATGATTTGGAATATAATTCTTCCAAAATTTACAGAGTTTGCAGCACTAAGTTTTATACCATCTTTTTCTAACTCTTCTTTAAATGAAGCTGATGCTAAAAGGTTTTTAAGTGCTGTTTGTGCATCATCAAAGTTACCTTTTATTCCAATTACTTTTAAGTTTTTTCCATTTTCACAAACCATTTGTAATCTTTGAACATCACTTGTACCACCATCAGGATAAAGGCAAGCTACTTGTATATTCTCTTTATTTTTAAATGTATTAAGTGCAGCAGGTCCTGTATCACCTGAAGTTGCTGCTAAGATTAGATATTTCTCATCTCTTTTTTTTGCAATTGAACTTAAAATTGAACCAAATGGTTGAAGTGCCATATCTTTAAAAGCACGTGTTGGACCATGATATTGTTCATGTACAAATAAATCATCTTCTATTTTTACTACAGGACATGGATTTGATGCATCATCAAAATTATCATAAAGTGCTAAAGCTTTATTGATTTCATTATCATCTATATCAATTTCAAAGGCTTTTAAAATATCATAAGCTAACTCTTTGTAAGAAGAGTTAATATGGTTTTGTAAAAAGTTATCATCTAATTTTGGTAAGTTTTTAGGAACATATAATCCACCAAAAGATGCACTTGGACTTAGTATTGCTTCACTAAAACTAATTTCACTAGCTTTTATTCCGTCATTTCCTCTTGTTTCAATAAAATTCATCTTAGTCCTTAAATTTCTTCGTTTAATAGTTTTTCTAAATCAATTCCATTATTTGGATTGTTTTTTCTTATAAATTGAGTTCCAATTCCATCACTTGTAAAAAGCTCAAGTAAAATAGAGTGCTCAACTCTACCATCTATTATGTGCGCTTTATTTACACCATTATAAATAGCATCAATACATGAATCAACTTTAGGAATCATTCCACCCTCAATTGTTCCATTGTTTTTATAAAATTCAACATCCTCTTTATCTAAAGAGTTTAATAAATTTTTTTCTTTATCTAAAACACCAACAGTATCTGTTAAAAATAGAACTTTTTGAGCACCAACAGCAATTGCAACTTTAGATGCAGCAACATCTGCATTGATGTTAAATCCAGGATGTCCTGGCTCTTTTGAATCAGCTATTGGAGCAATTACAGGAATAAATCCCTCTTTGATTAAGTTTTTAATCATTTGTCCATTTATCTCAGTTATTACACCCGTATAACCAAACTTCCCATTATCTTTTGGAATAGCATTTATAATAGATGAATCTTTACCCGAAATTCCAATAGCTTTTGCACCATGATGATTTAGTAGTGAAGTGATATTTTTGTTAATTTCACCACTTAAAACCATCTCAACAACTCTCATTGTATCCTTTGATGTAACTCTATGACCATCAATAAATTCAGAATGAATCTCAAGTTTTGTTAATAACTCAGAAATTCTAGCTCCTCCTCCATGAACAATAACAGGCTTAATACCAACTAAAGAAAGCAGTGCAATATCTTGTGCAAATTTTTCTTGAAGTTCAGGAGATGTTTGTGCACTTCCACCATATTTAATAACAATAATTTTTCCATTAAACTTTTTGATGTATGGAATAGCATCAAGTAGTGTTTCCACAGCTTTATGTTTTTTTTGCATAATTTTAAAAACCTTGTTTGAAAAGTGCGCAATTATACTATAAATTTACTTTTGCTTATATAATGCACTTTTTGGTAATTTTTATGTATCATTTTTTATGAAAAAATTTTTAGCATTAAAAGCTAGTGCGGGAAGTGGTAAAACCTTTGCACTAACTGTAAGATATATATCATTGTTACTAAAAGGTGCGACTCCTAGTTCTATTTTAGCTTTAACATTTACAAATAAAGCAGCAAATGAAATGGGTGAGAGGGTTTTTAAAACCCTAAATAATCTAGGCAATGATGAGATTTATTTAAATGAAATATCCAAACTAAGTGGATTTTCAAAAGATGAGATATTAAATAGAAAAACATTATTAGTAGATATTTACTTAAATAGTGAACTCTCAATTTATACAATAGATAAATTTGTAAATAAGATTTTAAGAGAGTTTTGTGGATATATTGGTGTTAGTGATGATTTTGCAATACAAGAAGATGATATTGAAAATCTATCTTATAAATTTTTACAATCACTAAATTTGGAGCAGTTTGAAAAACTAATTGATTTTTCATATTATGAATCTAAAAAGTTTAATTCAATATTTGAATTATTTAAAATATTAATTGAAAAAAATGAAAAAATAGAGACTATAGATATTGATTTAAAATTAATCTCTTTACAAAAAGAGTTAGCATTAAATATTGCTTTTAAACTAAAAGAGCATATCTTAAATTGTCCACAAGCCTCAGATAGTGCAAAAAAAGCTGTAGATTTTGAGAGTTTTGATGAACTTTTAAATAAAGGAAAAACTTGGCTAACAAAAGATTTTTCAAGTGATTCTAGGGATTTTAAAAAGTGTTCAAATGAGTATTTTGAAGAGAACTTTCAAAAACTAAAAGTTGAAATTACAAACTATTATAAGCTAAGGTCAGCATACTCTTTAAGCTCATTATATGAACTTTATACTCTTTTTAGGGATTTTAAAAAAGGGTATAACAAAAATAAAAACTACTTTACTTTTACTGATATTTCTAATTTTGTATATGAACTATTAAGTTCAAAAATTGATAAAGAGTTTTTATATTTTAGATTAGATAGCAAATATAATCATATTTTGATTGATGAGTTTCAAGATACCTCCCTTTTACAATTTAATATTTTAAAACCATTAATTGAAGAGGTGATTTCAGGTTCACAAGAGAGTTTTAAAACATTTTTTTATGTTGGTGATACAAAACAATCTATTTATAGATTTAGAGGTGGAAAAAGAGAACTTTTTGATTATGTAAGTTCTAAATATAATCAAATTGAAGTTGAACCTTTAAACACAAATTATAGAAGTTCAAAAAATATAGTTGAGTTTGTAAATAGTTCATTTTCTTCATTAGCAAATTATGAGTATTTTAATCAACAAAGTATTATCGAAAATGGTTATGTAGAGATAATTAATGATGAACAATTAAAAGAAGAAGAAAAATATAAAACAGTATCTAGTAAAATAGCTGAGTTATTAAGAGAGGGAATTGACCCTAACTCTATTGCTGTTTTAACATATACAAATGATGATGTTTTATCTCTTTACTCATATCTAAGTTCAGTTTTTACAAGCTTAAAAATATCAACTGAAATGACCTCAAAACTTATAAATCAAGAGAATGTAAAAGCTTGTATAAATGCACTAAAATATCTATATTATGGTGAAAAGATATATAAAGAGAATTTAAATGCAATACTTGGCTTAGCCCCTAATACAGAACAGATTTTCTCTTTTGATTTAAATGAAAATAGGGTTGATGAACTTATTTTATTACTTGGAAAATATTTTAATATTTTAGATGATAATGTAATAAAATTCATAGAAGTTTCATCTAAATATAGTGATATTGTTGATTTTATTTATGAAGTTGATAAGCTAGAAACACCAATTGAGAATAAAGAACAAACAGGATTGCAAATACTTACAATCTTTAAATCAAAGGGTTTAGAGTTTGATACTGTAATTTTACTTGATAGAATAAAAAATAAAAACCACGATAAGAGTTCACTTCTTTTTGAGTATGATGGGGTTAATTTAAATAAACTATATTACAAAATATCAAAATTAGAAAATTATGATGAAAATTATAAAAATGCATTAGAAAAAGAGAAAAGACTTCAATATGAAGATGAAATAAATATTTTATATGTGGCAATGACTAGGGCAAAAAGTAATCTTTTTATCTTTAAAAAGGGTGAAAAATCTGTTTTTGATATTCTTAATTTAAAAACCTGCACAATTGGTTCTTTGCTTATCAATAGTTTTAATAAAAAAGATAGTGAAAAAGTATCAAAAATAGTCTATAAAGCTATGAATTTAGGTAGACAAAATAGTAAGGCTACTTATGAATTAGATGATGAAATATCATTAAAATCAAGATATTTTGGAATTGCTACACACTACTGTTTGGAGATGATGAATAGCTTTGATTATAAAAGTTTAGAGTACTCTTTGAGTCTAAGTTATAGTAGATATGCTTCTTATTTGGATGAAGAGGATTTTATGGAGATTAAAAAAAGATTAATAAATTTGATTGAAAATAGTGAGTTTATTAATTTAGTAAGAAACTCAAAACTATATACAGAACAATCTTTAATCTATAATGGGGAATTAAAAATTTTAGATTTGCTAATAGAGAAAGAGGGTAGATTTTATATTTTTGATTATAAAACTACAAATAATGAAAGTAGTGAGCATATAAAGCAGATTAATTTTTATAAAGAGGCTATTAAAACAATATTTTCAACAAAAGAAGTTTACTCATATTTAATCTATTTGCAAGAGAGTAGGGTATATTTAAAAGCTGTCTAAATAAAATATCTTATTGAAGCAAAACCATAAATATCCAAACTCTTTATTTTTTTAATTTGCTCTTGATTAACTATTCCCCCAAGAGCAATTATCTTTATATCATACTTTTTACTTATCTTTTTTACTTCCTCAAGGCCTTTAGCTTCTCCTTTATTTGGAGTGTAAAAAATTGGAGAGTAAGTTATTGCATCTGAGCTGTTTTTTATAGCAAGTTCAATCTCTTTTTCATTATGACAAGAGATTATTGTAAAAAGATTTGCTTCTTTTGCCTCTTTGATTTTTTCAAACTGTGTTGAGGTAAGATGAATTCCGCACTTTAATTTTTTTGCTAACTCTAAATTTTCATTTAAAAGAATTTTTTTAATATTAAATTTTTTACAAGTTTTTATAAAAACATTTGCCAACTCTTCATAGTTTTGTGAGCTTTTATCTCTAAAACAAGCCATATCAACTCTTTTTGAGCCTAAGACTTCATTTAGTTTTTTTTCAAATAGTTTTGTATCATTTGTATAGTAGTCTGGGTCAGTTATTAAATAGTAGTTAAACTCTTTTTCCATTTTATCTCATTTTAGGGTATAAAAAAAGGGGAAGACTAGAAGTCTTCCCCTTTTTTAAAACTAAAGTCTAATTTGACTGTTTGTGGTGATTATTTGGATACCATAACAATCATTTAGATTCTTAGTGGTGATCCTCTTCAGCCATCATAACTGAACCTGCAATATATACATATGTTAAGATAGAGAAAATAAATGCTTGTAATACACCAAATGCTGTTAATAAGAAGAAACCTGGTAATGGTAATAACCAAGGAACTAACATTAAAAGTACCATTAAGAACATATCATCCCCTCTAATTGAACCGAAAAGTCTGAATGATAATGAAATAATTCTTGAAATATGAGAAATAATTTCAATTGGGAACATTAATGGTGCAAGTATAGGCATTGGTCCCATAAAGTGCTTAAAGTAGTTGATAAAACCATTTAATTTAATACCAACATAGTTGTAGTAAATAAATACGATTAATGCTAAACTTAAAGTAAAGTTGATATTACTTGTAGGAGCTTCAAATCCTGGAATAACTCCAATCATGTTACTTACGAAAATTACTAATGCTAATGTACCAATTAATGGTAAATAAGTTCTAGCATTTTTCTCACCCATTGTGTCAGCACCCATTGCTATAACACCAGCAATAAATGCTTCTAAAGCATTTTGCATACCAGTTGGAACTAGTTGCATTTTAGTTGTAGCAGCTCTTGCTAATAAAAAAACAATCGCAATTGTTAAAATAAAGTGCGATAAAATAATCCACTCTTGGCCGTGTCCACCGATTGCACCTAAGAATGTAAATAATCTTCCTTCCATTTTTGTCCTTCTTTTTCTTTTTTCTTCTGTTGACTATGAGATGAATTATATTATTAAGTTTCTAAATTTTTTATAAATGTAACAAAAAAAATTAGATTTGTTTAAATCTGTAACCATTTTGTTTCAAATTTTCACGTATTTCTTTTTGATGTGCTTCACCTTTTGTCTCCAAAGAGATAGTTACATGCGCTTCACCAAACTCAAGCTTTACAGAATTTCTATCATAATCTATTTGAACTATATTAGCAGAACAATTTCTAAATGTTTCTGTTAAGTGCATAAGTGAACCTGGTTTATCTATAAGTGTTACAATTAAGTTCATTTTTCTATATGATTTAACTAAACCTTTTTCAATAATTAAAGATAGCATTGTAACATCAATATTACCTCCACATACAATTGAACAAACCTTTTCATCTTCAACATCAACTTTTCTATGCATAATTGCAGCAGTTGCAATAGCTCCAGCTCCCTCAACTACAAGTTTGTGTTTTTCAAGTAAAAATAAAATAGCATTTGCAATCTCATTATCTGTAACTTCAACAACTTCATCCACATACTCTAATATAATATCAAGTAGTTTTGGAGTTACATCACGAACAGCAATTCCATCAGCGATTGTTTTTACATAATCAGAATCAATTGGCATTCTAGAATCAAAAGATTCTTTCATTCCTCTAGCTCCTTTTGCAACAACCCCTGTAATTTTTATTTTTGGATTTAAAGTTTTAGCAGCAATTGCAATTCCTGAAATTAATCCACCGCCACCAATTGGTACAACTATATGCTCAATATCATCAATTTTTTCAAGTATTTCTAATGCCATAGTACCTTGACCTGCTATAACATGGTCATCAGCAAAGGGGTGAATAAACTCTTTATTTTCATCATCAGCAAATTTTGTTGCAGCTTCATAAGCTTCATCAAAATTTTCACCATGTAGTATTACATTAGCGCCATAAGATTTTACACCACTTACTTTTGTTAAAGGAGTAGCTTCAGGCATAAAAATAGTTGCAACACATGAAAAATGTTGAGCTGCAAAGGCTAAACCTTGTGCATGGTTTCCAGCACTAGCTGCCACAACTCCATTTTTTCTTCTTTTTTCATCCATTGAAGCTAGTTTATTAAAAGCACCTCTTATTTTGAAACTTCCTGTTAATTGTAGATTGTCCTCTTTTAAATAAATTTGAGCATTTAATTCTTTACTTAAAATTGGAGCATATGCAAGTGGAGTTTGTAAAATAATACCTTCTAAATTTACTTTTGCTTCTTTTATATCTTTTAATGTTATCATTTTATACTTCTTCCGTTGATTTTAAGACGTGATAATATCTAAAAAACAATTAAAGGCTAAAAAGTTTGAAATTTACATTTGTTACACTTTTCCCAAATTTAATAGAACCATACTTTTATGATTCAATACTCAAGCGTGCAATTGATGCTAATTTTATCTCATATGAGTTTTATAATCCAAGGGATTTTACAAGTAATAAACATCAAAAAGTTGATAAACAAATGATTAGTGGAGGAGCTGGAATGCTTATGACTTGTCAACCACTATTTGATTGTTTAGATGAGATAAAAAGTAAAAATCCTGATGCTTATATTATATTTCCATTAGCAGCTGCTAAACCTTTTAATCAAAAAGATGCTAAGCGATTAGCAAAGAAAAAAAACATAGTAATAGTAAGTGGAAGATATGAGGGAATTGATGAAAGAGTTATTGAAAAATATGCAAATGAGGTCTTTTCTATTGGAGAATATATATTAACAGGTGGAGAATTACCCTCATTAGTAATGGCAGATGCAATTTCTAGAAATGTTGAGGGAGTCCTTGGAAATACCGATTCTTTGGTAGTTGAGAGCTATGAAAACAATCTTTTAGAAGCACCATCTTTTGCAAAACCTGAAATTTTCCAAAATTTAAGTGTTGTTAAAGAATTCTTAAAGGGTAATCATAGTAAAATTTCCGACTTAAAATTCCAGATGTCGATTTGCAAAACGAGATATTACAGACCTAATAAGGAAAAACGATGAAAAACAGATATATAGCTAGCTTTGAAGCTGCACAAATAGAGTCAAAAGAGATCCCACAATTTAGAGCGGGTGATACTGTTAGACTTGGTATTGAGATTAAAGAGGGTGACAAGAAGAGAGTTCAAACTTTCGAAGGTATTGTTATTGCTAGAAGTGCTGAGGGTGTTAGTGCAACATTCACAGTTAGAAAAATCGGAGCAAACTCTATTGGTGTTGAAAGAATATTCCCATTATATTCTGATTCAATTAAATCTTTTGAGGTATTAAGAAGAGGTAGAGTAAGAAGAGCTAAACTTCACTTCCTAAGAGGATTAACAGGTAAAAAAGCTAGAATTAAAGAGCTTAAAAAGTAATTCTAAATATCAGAAGCAAAAGCTTCTGATTAGCTTAATATGCTAACACAAAAAACACTAATCCATTGTGCTTTACAAGCTGAAGCCCAATACTTAATAAACTACTACAAACTTAATCAAGATAACTCTGTCCAAAAATTTAAACTATTTTCCAATGAAGAAACTATTTTAATTGTATCAGGAATGGGTAAAGAGAATACAAAAAATGCATTACACTATATTTTTGAAAATTATGAAATAAAAAAAGCCATAAATATTGGAATTGCAGGGTGTTGTGATAGTTCTATAAAAATAGGAACTCTTTTTTGTACAAATAGATTATTAAAAAATATTAATTTTGCTTCTATTACATGTGTAGAAAAACCCCTTGATAGTGATGAAGATTTAGAGACTCTTTTAGTTGATATGGAGAGTTCTCACTTTAAAGGAGTTTGTTCAAAATTTGTAAAAGATATTTACATTTTTAAAGTTGTTTCTGATTATTTAGATACTACAATCCCAAAAAAATCATTTGTTATTGATTTAATACAAAAAAGTTTTAATGATTGGAAAAAATATATATGAACATAGATAAGTTTAAAGAGCATATTTCTAAAACAAATTTTAATAATTTAAAAGAGAAAAATCAAAAATTTATAGAAAAAATCTACTTAGAGTATAAATTCTCATATCAAGAGTTAAAACAGCTTATTGATTTTGCTATTGATTTTAATATGTGGAATGAAAAAGAGTTATATGAAGTTTTTGAAAAAGAGTATAACTCAAGAAAAGAGGCTTTTAAGCATATTAGAGATATTTGGAATAGTTTAAAACAAAAAGCAAATAGTTATACTAATTTTGATGAAAAAGCTTATGAAAAACCAAGACGATTCTCTTTTACTGAAATCAAAAATGATAAAGTAGGCTTAGGTTCTTGTCCTGTTGCAAGTCCTAATACTAGATGTTGTAACTTGCTCACTTTAGATGCAGTTCAATCATGTGGTTTTGATTGTTCATACTGCTCTATTCAAAGTTTTTATAATCAAGATAAAATAGGTTTTGATGTAAATTTTAAAGAGAATCTAAAAAACTTAGAGCTTGATCCAAACTATATTTATCATATAGGAACAGGACAGAGTTCTGATTCACTTATGTGGGGAAATAAAGATGGACTTTTAGACGCACTTTTTGATTTTGCAAGGAATAATCAAAATGTAATTTTAGAGTTTAAAACAAAATCAAACAATATAAAATATTTTTTAGAAAATGAAGTTCCAAAAAATATAATTTGTACTTGGTCTTTAAATACCCAAACAATTATTGATAATGAAGAGCATTTAACAGCTTCATTAAATCAAAGAGTTGAAGCAGCACAAAAATTGGCACAAAAAGGTGTAGTTGTAGGATTTCACTTTCATCCAATAGTTCATTATGAAAACTATCTTGATGAGTATAAAGAGGTTTTTGATAGATTAATAAATGAGTTTAATCCAGATGATGTAGCTTTAGTCTCTTTTGGAACATTAACTTTTATAAAACCTGTTATAAATAAAATAAAAAGTAGAGATTTTAAATCAAAGATTTTACAAATGCCCTTTGAAGAGATAAATAAAAAACAATCATATCCATATGAGATAAAAAAAGAGATGTTTAAATTCGCCTATGATTCTTTTAAAGCTTGGCACAATAAGGTATACTTCTATTTATGTATGGAAGATCATAAACTTTGGAAAGATTGTTTTGGATACGAGTACTCAAGTAATAATCAAATGGAAGAGATGATGAAGATGTCATACTTAAGTAAAATCGATAAAAGAAGATAAATGAGCGTATTGGAAATTAAAAACTTATCTTTTTCATATGATAAATTAAATGTCTTAGAGGATATAAATTTATCTATAAATGAAAGAGATTTTTTAGCAATAATAGGACCTAATGGTGGTGGTAAATCTACACTTTTAAAAGCTATATTAGGATTAGTAAAAATAAAAAAAGGCTCAATAAATATACTTGGTTTAAAAGCTGCGAACTCTTTATCAAGTATTGGTTATGTTCCTCAAAATACAAATGTAAATATTAATTTCCCAATAAAAGTAATTGAAGTTGTTATGATGGGTCATGTTGGTCATAAGCGTCCTTTGATTGGTTATAGAAAAGAGGAAATTGCTTGTGCTATGGGTGCTTTAGAGCAAGTTGGTATGGCTAAATTTGCTAATGAAAAGATTGGTTCACTTTCAGGTGGTCAAAGACAAAGAGTGATGATAGCACGTGCTTTATGTGCACATCCAAAAATTTTACTTTTAGATGAGCCAACTGCAAGTATAGATGTGGATGGTCAAAAACAGATTTATGATTTATTAAAACTATTAAACAAAACAATTACTATAATTGTTGTTAGTCACGATATTTCAGTTATTTTAGGTTATGCCTCAAAGGTTGCACATATAAATAAAAAGCTTACTTTTCATGATATTTCAGATAAACAAAGCTCTCTTCCTACAAATGAAACACACTTTTGTGAGGTTGAGATGCTTGAACTTTTGGGTACAAAGATTGATAAAGTACATGCAAGTGAGAGTTGTAAATGTTAGAGGCTTTATCTTTTGAATTTATGCAAAATGCAATTATTGCTGGATTTTTAGTTAGTATTGCATCTGGAATAATTGGTTCTTTAATTGTAGTAAATCGTATGGTTTTTTTAGCAGGTGGAATTGCACATACCTCTTATGGTGGTATTGGTATTGCCATTTATTTTGGTTTGCCTATATTTTTAGGAGCTTCTATATTTTCTGTAAGTGCTGCTTTGCTTATGGCTTATTTAACCCTTAATCAAAGGGAAAGAATCGATATATTTATAGGTCTTATTTGGGCTGTTGGTATGGCTATTGGTATTTTACTTGTTGATTTAACACCTGGGTATAATGTGGATTTGATGAGTTATTTATTTGGCTCTATATTAGCTGTTAGTTTAAGTGATATTTATTATATGGGAATTTTATTATTGGGTATTATATCTTTTGTTGCATTTTTTTATAGGGATATTTTAGCTGTATCTTATGATAGTGAGTATGCAACTTTACGGGGAATAAATGTCAAACTTTTTTATACTCTAATTTTGGTTTTATCAGCTCTTACTGTTGTAATTGCAATAAAAGTTGTAGGGCTTATTTTGGTTATTGCACTTTTAACTATACCTATTTATATAGCTGAAAAGTTATCTAACTCTTTATATGGTATGATGTTTGTCTCTGGTTTGTTATCATCTTTATTTACAATAGTGGGATTGATATTATCTTACAACTTTGATTTAACATCAGGTGCTACAATTATAATAGTAAGTGCGATATCTTTATTTTTATTTTTAATTTATCAAAAGATTAAATAATTTAGAATAACTTTAATTGTTATTAAATAATTAATCAGATAAAATCCCTTTTCAAATTTTTAAAAGGTTTAATTAATGCTACATGAAATAGTTGATTTTATAGTTAATACGGTTGGTGACTTAGGTTATATTGGAATATTTTTAATGATGTTTTTGGAAAGCTCTTTTTTCCCTTTTCCTAGTGAAGTTGTAATGGTTCCTGCTGGTTATTTAGCATATAAAGGTGAAATGAGTATGTCAATTGCCATTGCTTGTGGAATTGCTGGTAGTTTAGCTGGTGCTTTGTTTAATTACTTCTTAGCAATTAAGTTTGGTAGAAAGTTTTTAATAAAATATGGTAAATACTTTTTCGTAAAAGAAGAGACTATTGAAAAAATGGAAAATTTCTTTAAAGTTCATGGTCCAATATCTACATTTTCGGGAAGATTAATTCCAGCTGTTAGACAATATATCTCATTCCCAGCAGGACTTGCTAAAATGAATCTTTTACTATTTTGTATTTATACTAGTTTAGGTGCTGCAATTTGGGTAATAATTTTAACACTTTTAGGGTATTATATCGGCGGAAATGAAGCCTTGATAAAAGAGTATTTAAGATATATAATTGGTGTTATTTTAATAGTTTTAGCATTTGGAACTTATTTCTACTATATTAGACATAAAAGAAAACAATTGAGTAAATGAAAGCATTAGTTACAGGGTATAGTTCAGGTATTGGTAAAGCAATTTGTGAGATTTTAGAGCTTAATAATTATGAAGTTATTAAGCTTCAATCTAGACTAAATGATTTAAGCTCACTAGAAAAAGAGATTAAAGAGATTTTAAAAATAACTGAAATAAATATTCTTGTAAATTGTGCTGGTCTTGGTATATTTAAACCACATGAAGAGATATCTATTTGTAAAATAAAAGAGTTAATAGATGTAAATCTAACAGCTCCTATTGTTTTATCAAATTTATTACTTAGAAGTTTAAAAAAGACAAAAGGTCATATAATAAATATATCTTCTATAGAAGCAACAAGACACTCCAAATTCTCAGCACTTTATACAGCAACAAAATCTGGACTTAGGGATTTTGCTTTAGCTTTATTTGAAGAGCTTAGACGAAGTGAAGTTAGAGTTACTACTATAAATCCAGACCTTACAAAAACAAATTTTTTTGATGAGTTTAATTTTGAACCAAGTGATAATCCTGATAGTTTTTTATTAAGTGAAGATATTGCAAAAGCTGTTTTAGATATAATTAATTTTAATGGTGTGGTTACAGATATTACAATTAGACCACAAAAACTAGAGATAAAAAAGAAAAAATAAGTAGCCAAAATGACTGAAAAAAATTTAGAGCAAATTGAAGAGCTTGTATCAACATTAAGCAGTGAGATACTTGAGTATAAAAATGAAACCTCTACTGTACATCCTTATGATATTTCAGAACAACTTTTAAAACTTAGAGATTTAGATGAAGATGAATACTCTAAATCACTTAAGAAAATTCCAAGTACTTTACTTGCTGAAGTATTATCAGAGATGCCTGATATTGTTCAAGAAGAGGTTAGTGAGTACATAAGTACAAAAAAACTTTTTGCTGTTACTTCAAACATGGATACAGATGATGCAGCTGACTTTATTCAAAATATTTCTGAAGAGAATGAAGAGTTAGCTCAATCAATCTTAGAGAGTTTTGATGATGAAGAGAAAGAGCTTTTAGAGCAACTTATTTCATATGAAGATAATGAAGCCGGTGCTTATATGCAAACAGAGCTTTTTTCTGCAAAAATCAATGAAAAAATCGGTGATGCAATAAAAAGATTAAAAGAGTTAAAAGAGATTGGGGAAGTTGATAATATTTGGCATTGCCATATTACTGATGAAAAAGGTATTTATATAGGAAGTGTTGGTTTAGAAGAGCTAATAATTTTTGAACATAATTTAAACTTTTCAGATATTCCAAGTGATAAATATAGGGAGTATAATGTTTCCCATAAGGCTGATATTAAAGAGGTTGTTGACCAAGTTACAAACTATAACTTATCAAGTTTACCTGTAGTTGATAATAAAAATAGATTAATAGGAAGAATTACTTCAGATGATGTTTATGATATTATCCAAGATAGTGCGACTGAGCAAATTTATAACATGGCTGGGGTAAATGATGAGGCTGAGCAAGAAGAGAGCATGTATGAAATTGGAAAAAGTAGAGCAATTTGGTTAGGAATTAATCTCTTAACAGCAATTGCAGCTTCAGTTGTAATTGGAGTTTTTGATACTACTATTCAATCTCTTGTAGCACTTGCAATTCTTATGCCAATAGTAGCTTCTATGGGTGGAAATGCAGGAACTCAAACCCTAACAGTAACAGTAAGACAGATGGCCTTGGGTGATATTAATAATGAAGATGCAAAAAAAACTATTTATAAAGAGGTTGTAATTTCATTGGTAAATGGACTCCTTTTTGCAGCTGTTATTGGAGTTATTGCTTATTTTTGGTTTAAAATGCCAATGCTAGGTGTTGTAATAGCTTTATCAATGGTAATAAATCTTTTGGGTGCTGGTTTTTTTGGAGCTTTTATTCCATTAACTTTACAAAAACTAAAAATAGACCCAGCTATTGGAAGTACTGTTTTACTTACAACTGTAACAGATGTTGTTGGTTTTTTTAGTTTTTTAGGTTTAGCAACACTAATTTTACTTTAAATAATAGGTCTATTATATCTCATAAAGTATAAAGAGGGTAGGGCTAAACCAAAACCAATTGAGCCTAAAATTATAATTGATTTTAAAGAGTTATCTATAAATAGTGTAATTAGCTCAGGGCTAACTCCATGGGTATTCATTTCAATTAAATTTATAATCGCTGTAAAAGCATATGTTCCAGGTAAAAGTGGAATAATAGATGCAATTGTATAAGTTGGTCTTGGAATAGTAAATTTTCTTGACCAATAAAGAGCAACTAAGCCTACTATAGTTGAGGCTATAAAAGTTGCTAGTTCTATTGAAAAGTTTAAATCCATTAGAAAATATCTAGAACTATAAGCAATAGCTCCACCCATAGCACAATAAACTAAAGTGCTTTTAGGAACATTAAAAACCATCGCAAAACCAACAGCTGGAATGGCTGAGAAGATTGCATTTAAAATATATTGAATAACTATATTTTCCATTTTACCAACCTTTTATACCTAATAGGGCAAAGGCTAAAACTATACCAATTGCTGTTGAAACTGTAAGTAAAACAGCTTGCATCCAACGTCCCCAACCCATAGATAAATAACCCTTAACAGCATCTAAAACAGAGTTAATAAAGGGAAATCCAGGTGCTAAAAGAATAACACTAGCTGTTAGTGCTATATTTGGAGTTGAGCTTAAATTAAAAAGTAAAGCAATACTTGAAATCAGTGTTGCCACAAAAGCTGTAATACCAAAAGTTAATATAAGTATAAATTTTCTTTTTGCAAGCTCTTGTCTTACAAACATAGCAATACTAGATGATAAAAAAGTTATTAAAAAAGCTTGCCAATCAGCACCATTTAAATAGGCAAAGGATGCACATGATAAACCAACCATAAAAACAACTAAGTATCTATTATAATATTTTGGTTCAATTTTTTTTAAACTTTCAAATATAAACTCAACACCATAAGATTTTTTTTCACACTCAATACAGATTTTTTGAACATCACAAACTATAGACATATTTATTGGTTTATGGTGAGCACGCCTTGTTGTTGTAACTGATTGTGTTTGATTATTATTTAAAGTTGTAAGTACTATTGCTGATGGAATTAAAGAGACTTCAACCGAATCAACACCAAGTGCTTTTCCTAGTCTTTGAGCATTTTGTTCAATTAGAGTACTCTCAGCTCCAAACTCTAGCATTAATACAGCTGATTTTATTATTGCTCTTGTTATTTTTGTTTGTTCTTCATAAGTTAAATTATTCATAGGCGGTTTATTCATTAGTAGTTTATTTTTTAAGAAATATGTATGTTTTACATAAAAAAAGAATTGTATAATAAGCAATATTAAAAGATAGTTATAGGGATAATAATATAGTTTATAATATAATTCAATTTCAAAAAATGAAGGAAAATATTGAAAGATTTAACAAACTATTTTAGAGAGAAAAAAGATATTATTTTTAAAAGTTTAGAAAAAGTTGAGCCTAAAACTATTGGAAGTAGAAAAAAAATCGATATATATTGTGGAACATCAATACAAAAAGAGTTTTATGCCATATTTATACTTGATTCAAAGAGTAGATTTATAAGAAAAAATGCAGAAGATTTAAATATATTATTAGCTAAATTGATTGATTATAAAGAGCATAATTTTAAAAGAAAAATTTTACTTATTTCAAGTCCTCTTTGCTCTAAAGCAAAAAAGTTCTTAGAAAGTGAAAAATGGAGCGTAGAGATTGATTTTATGTGATATTGGAAATACAACTTTTCATTTTCTAATTAATGGAAAACACAAAAGATATTTTTTAGATGAAGATTTACCAACTTTAGATGGAAAAATCTATTTTGTATCTGTAAATAAAGAGGCTAGTAAAAAGCTTTTAAAACACTACCCAAAAGCAAAAAATATAAAAAAACTTATGAAGTTTGATACAAAATATGAGGGTTTAGGTATTGATAGAGCCTTAGCCTCTTATTTTGAAAAAGATGCTGTTATTATTGATGCAGGTAGCGCAATAACAGTTGATATAATGGAAGGTGGAATTCACAAAGGTGGATTTATAATGCCTGGTTTTAGAGCATTTATGAAAACTTATCCAAAAATTTCAAAAAAACTTAAATTTGATTTTGAAAAAAAAATAAATTTAGATAAAATACCGCTTCAAACAAAAGATGCTATACAATATGCCATGATGAAATCTATTATTTTACCAATCAAAGAAGTAAGCAAAAACAGAAAAATCATATTTACAGGTGGCGATGGAAAGTTACTTAGTACTTATTTTAAAAATAGCACATACAAAAAAGATTTGATATTTGAAAACATGAAAAGGATAATTGATGCTAACAATTGCATTGCCTAAGGGAAGAATTGCTGAAGAGACTTTAGACAAATTTGAGAAAGCTTTTGGAGAAAAATTTGTTTTTGAAAATAGAAAACTAATACTTGAAAAAAGTGGATTTAAATTTTTAAATGTTAGAAATCAAGATGTACCAACTTATGTAATGCATGGGGCTGCTGATTTAGGTGTTGTGGGACTTGATGTACTTGAAGAGAAAGAGTATGACATTATTAAACTACTTGATTTACAATTAGGAAAGTGTAAAGTTGCTTTTGGATTAAGAAAGGGCGAAGAGCTTGATATGAGTAAAAGCAAAATTACAGTTGCTACAAAACATGAAAAGATAGCTAAAAAGTATTTTGAAGAGAAAGCTATGGCTGTTGAGATTATCAAACTATATGGTTCAATAGAACTTGCACCTTTGGTTGGACTTTGTGATTGTATTGTTGATATTGTTGAAACAGGTGAAACAATGAAACAAAATGGTTTAGAAGTTGGTCCTACAATTATGCAAAGTAGTGCAAATTTAATAGCAAACAAAAATGCATATTATGCAAAAAAAGATAAGATTTTAAAGCTAAGAGAAAGATTACAAGCGGTTTTATAATGGGTTTAAATTTATATGCAAAAATTGAAGAGTATTTAGATTTTGAGGATGAGGTCTCTAGACTTCATGGTGAATTTTTATCTCTGATTTTTGAAAAAGAGTTAAACAATATTTTAGATGTTGGTTGTGGACAAGGCTCTTTTATAAAGAATCTTAATGAAAATGGTTTAAATGCTTTTGGAATTGATTTAAGTAATGAGCAAATTAGAATTGCTAAAAAAAATGGTATTAAAAATGTATCAGCTACATCTTTAAATAATATAAAATCAAAATATGATTGTACAACAGCTATTTTTGATGTAATTAATTATATTCCAAAAAATCATATAAAAACTTTTTTTGATGAGATGAATCTTGTTTTAAATCAAGGCGGATATTTTATTTTTGATATAAACTCATTTTTTGGATTTGAAGAGGTTGCACAAGGTACACTTACTATTGATTTAGAAGATAAATTTATAGCCATTGATGCTAACTTTGAAAATAACAAACTTATTACAGATATAACACTTTTTTCACAAAATAAAAATAAGCTTTTTACAAAAGAGAATGATTGTATTATTCAACACTATTATAAAAATAGTGAGTTAAAAGAGCTACTTAAAAATAGTGGCTTTGAAGTTGAAAATATTTTAAACTTCAATTTACACAGTGAAGAGGAGAGTGATAAATTTATTTTTATCTGTAAAAAATCAAAATAAAGGTTTTTTATGAACTACCCAGATTTTTATAATCAAATTCCTACAATAAAACTACAAGATGAACTTTCAAACTTTTTAGCTGCTTTTGAAGATGGGCTTATAGAGTTTTCATATTTAGATATAGTAAAAAGTGCAGGACACTCTTGTCCTACTGTTTTAGGGGCTTATCTTATGACTTTTAAGGCATTAAACTTTTTATATGAAAATGAGCTTCCTAAACGTGGAGAGATAAAAGTAGAGTTCGCTAAAAAACAAAATGATGGAGTTACAGGAGTAATTGCTAGTGTAGTTTCAAATATAACAGGGGCTACTTTTGATACAGGTTTTAAAGGAATAGCAGGAAACTTTGATAGAAGAAATTTAATGTTTTTTGAGAGAGAAATTAGTTCAAATATTAAATTTACAAGAAGAGATACACAAAAAAGTGTAGATGTTTTTTATGATATAAGTGGTGTAAATATGAGTGAAAGATTACAAGAACTTATGAAAAAATCAATATCAAAAAATGCTTCACAAGATGAGCTTAAAGAGTTTGGAAAACTTTGGCAAGAAAGGGTAAAAGAGATATATTTACAAATGGATAAACTTATTATTCTTAAACTTTAAATTTATCCAAGACTTCAATTTCAACTCTATTTCTACCTAACTCTTTCGCTTTATAAAGGGCTCTATCTGCTCTTTTAAAAAAAGTATTTTGGGTGTCATGATGGTGAAATTGGGCAATTCCAATTGAGCATGTGATATTTGGTATATTATCAAATTTGTGATTTTCAACTGTTGAACGTAGTTTTTCTGAAACAAATAGTGCTTCATCAATATCTGTATGAGGAAGCATCATTACAAACTCTTCACCGCCCCAACGTGCTATAATATCACTATCCCTTGAACACAATTTTAATATTTTGGCAATTTCTTGTAAAACATAATCACCCTTTAGGTGTCCGTAAGTATCATTAACCTCTTTAAAATAATCCAAATCAATCATAAGTAGTGAAAATGTTCCCTCTTCATATCTTGTATGTTTTTTTATTTCATACTCTAAAAATGACTCAAATTTGTGTCTATTATAAATTTGTGTTAAAAAATCTAAAGATGCTAACTCTTCAAGCTCTAATTTTGACTTTAAAAGTTTTTTGTTATCCTTTGATATTTTACTTCCCTCTTTTTTTATAAGTTCAATCCATTTATTATAAACAACCCTCAAAAGCTCTTTTTGAGAAATTATTCCAACAACTTTATCTAATTTATCAACTATAACAACTCTTTTAAAGTGCTTCATTTTTATAAAATCTAAAGCATATGAAATAGTTGAATCATCAGGAATTGTAATCAAAGGAGAAGACATAAACTTTTGTATTGGTTGATTCAAGTTTGTGTCTGTATGCATAATATCTATAAAATCTTTGGTTGTAAAAATTCCCACATGTTTGTCATTTGTATCTTTGATAATAATTGAGTCTGCATGATTTTCTTTTATTAATTTGATAGCTTGTAAGGTTGAAGAGTTTTCATAAATAAAATTTGCTTTATAATTTAAAATCAAAGAAGCTACAGTTTGTCTTTGCATTAATATTTTAGGGTCAACATTATTGATAACATCTGTATATGAAACTAATCCAATAAGTTTATTTCTATCATCTAAAATAACCATATATTCAGTTGTCGAATCGATTTGATTAAGTATTGTTAAAATACTTAAATCTTTTTCAATAGTTCTAACTAAGGGAAGATTTAAATCCTTCAATTTAGTATTTGAATCAATATTTTCTAGTTTTAAATCGATTAATAAAGATGTTGTTAATATATGAAATATTTCATTATTTAAAACAATAATTGTCCTTAAATTCAATTTTGACATTTTATTAATGGCATCATTTAAACTATTTGTTATATCAATTGTTTCTACATCTTTTACTGAAATATCATATACTGTTGGAAGCATTTTATAATCCAACTGCGTTTCTAATAACTTCCATCTTTGCTTGTGCTATTTTTTTTGCTTTACTAGCTCCATGAGCTAAAATCTCTTTTACCTCTTTTGGATTATTTAAAAGATGCTCTCTTTTTTGTGTGTATGGTTCAAAGTGTTCATTTATTTTATCTAATAGTGCTAGTTTAAAATGTCCATAACCCTCACCTGGAGTTGCATATCTTTCTTGCATAGCTTTTAATTCATCTTCATTCATAAATAGTTCACAAAGTTTATAAATATTACAAGTTGTGTACTCTTTTGGCTCATGTAACTCTTTTGAATCAGTTACTATTCCCATTACTTGTTTTTTAATAGCTTTTTTAGCTCCAAACATATCAATAGTATTTCCATATGATTTTGACATTTTAGCACCATCAGTACCTGGAACTGTTGCAACATTTTCATCAACTTTTGATTCAGGTAAGACTAAAATATCTCCATATGTATGATTAAAACTTGTTGCAATATCTCTTGTCATTTCAACATGTTGAATTTGGTCTTTTCCCACAGGTACGATATTAGAATCAAATAATAAAATATCAGCAGCCATAAGAACAGGATAAGAAAAAAGCCCATGATTTGCTTGTATTCCCCTTGCTGTTTTATCTTTATATGAGTGAGCTCTCTCTAATAATCCCATTGATGTATGATTTGATAAAATCCAATATAATTCAAGCACTTCTTGAACATCACTTTGTACCCAAAATGTTGATTTTTCAGGGTCCATTCCAAGGGCTAAAAAGTTAACAGCTGCTTCAAAAATATTTTTTTCTAAAATCTCTTTATCTTTTACAGATGTTAATGCATGATAAGAAGCTATAAAGGCAAAAAGTTCACCATCATCTTGCCCCTCAATCATTTTTTTTACCATTCCAAAATAGTTACCAATATGAATAGTCCCTGATGGTTGAATTCCTGATAATATTCTCAATTTATAAGTCCTTGTTAAATTTTTTATTCATTATATCTAAGAGTTGATTTGTATTTCATTTACTCTTATTTTTATTTTACTTTGTATTAAATCTAAGTGCATCATCAAATTATAATACTCTCCCATAAATGATAATGGTACTTTTGTTTCATCTTGAATTTCTATATTTAAAGAGCTTAATTTTTCATCAAAATTTTGTAACTCTTCTAAGTTTGAGTTTGCAACTTTTTTATCAATCTCATTTAGCATTTTATACCATCTATATATTTTACTTCGCATACTCCATTGATAAAGAGGAAAAACACCTTTTAAAAGTGGGAACATTAAAGTAAGTAGAGGGATTAAAAGAATTTTTAATCTATCTATATTTGATGCTATCCAATATGGAAATATAGACTCAAGCCATGTATCTCCGTTTTTGAAATATTGCTCTGCTTCTTTGTTTATCTTTAAGTTTGTATTTAAAAGATTTGGAAATTGATTCTCTTTTGCAAAAAGAGATTTTTTACTATGTACTTCTTTTACTTGTTTTAAAAATATTCTTGTTAACTCTTCAGGAACATTTGGATTTACCAATAAATTTGCACTAGTTGAGAGTAAGTTTATATTTTCATCGGGAAGGTTTTTATATAAATCAAGAGTACCCTCATGCAAAGTAAGAGCCTCTAAAAAACTATATTTTTGTCCATAAGCTTTTGCTCTTTTTATACTTAAAACATTGATTTTTGGATTTTCTAATAACTCTTTTACATCTTGTGATTCATGTGAAGTGACCATAAACATAGCATCAATTTCACCACTTAGAAGTTTTTTCTTAGCTTCACCATCACTATAGTTTAAAATTGTACTATTTTGTTTATCTATGCCATTATCAGCTAAAAGTCTAGAGGCTAAATCTTTAGTGCCACTGCCTTGCTTTCCAATAGATATTCTTTTTGAAATAAGTTGGATTAAATACTCCATTTGGTAGTTATCATTTTTGTAAAATATCCACAATGGCTCATAATAGATATTTGCTAAAAACTCTAAATTTGTTTTTTCGGGAGTTAATATACCATTTTGTACGAAACCAATATCAGCTTTTCCCTCTTCCAAAAGTTTTACATTTTCAACTGAACCTGCTGTATTTAAAAGAGTTACCTCTATATTATTTGCTTCCAAAAGTTTTTTGTACTCTTGTGCTACTTTGTAGTAGTTGCCATTTTTAGAACCTGTTGCTATAACTAATTTTTTTTCAGGTGCTGGTTGAATAAACCTTGATGTAATAAAAAACATCAAAAAAATCAATGCTAAAATAGGCAGTGATATTTTTAAAAAACTGTATTTCATAAAATTTCCTTATGAAGATACTTTATTAAAAGTTATATTATAAAATCATAAAAAAGAGCTCTTATATTACCTTTCTATTTTTATATGCCAAAGCAATTATAATAAACAAGATAAAAAGTGAAATAGGCACAAAAGTTGGTATTGGTATTGGATCACCTGCTGCATATGAGTGTTTTCCACTTAAAAAATAGTTTACTCCAAAATATGTCATTATTATTGAAAAATAACTAATCGTTGATAATAAAGAAAAAGTAAATTCACTTAAAAAGTTTTTTACATACTTAAGGTGTATAATGATTGTATAAATTATAATTGATATCAAAGTCCAAGTCTCTTTTGGGTCCCAACCCCAATATCTTCCCCAAGATTCATTTGCCCAAATTCCACCTAAAAAGTTTCCAATTACTAAAAAAACTAAACCTACAAAAATTGCCATCATATTAATTCTATTTGCCTCTTTTATACTAAGAAGTATTCTGAAAAATCTCTCATTTTCATTTTTTGCATTTGCAAAAATAAAGAGGCATAAGGTAATAAATCCCAATAATGCACTAAGTGCTAGAAAACCATAACTAGCTGTAATAACGCTTACATGAATAGTAAGCCAATATGATTTTAAAACAGGAGTTAATGTTGTAATTTGTGGTTCCATCCAACTTAAATGGGCAACAAAAAGAGTAATTCCACTTAAAATAGAAGTTGTAGCTAGTGCTAAAGTAGAGTGTTTTGAGAAAAATATACCTGATATTATAATAGCCCAAGCAATATAAATCATAGATTCATATCCATTTGACCAAGGTGCATGACCTGAAATATACCATCTTAAAGCTAATCCAAATGTATGAACAATAAAAGCCAAAATCAATAGATATAAAGTTAGTTTTGAAAAAATAGGAATATTAAAATTTGGATTAAAAATATTTAAAAAAACCACAATCAATAATAAAAAACCTAAAATAAGATAAAAAGGAGTTAGTTTTTCAAAAAGATTATATTTATTGAAAATTAATTCAGCTTTTACTTTTAAGCTACTAGGAATAATATTAGAGTTTGCCTCTTGAAATGATACAATCTCTTCTAAATTTTTATCAGCAAGTAGCCAATTATCATTTTCAACTGCATTTATAAGTGAAAAGTAGTAGTTTTTAATTAATCTGTTAATCTCTTTTGCATTAATATCATTAATTTGGCTAATCTCATTTAAGTTTACCCATTTATTTTCACTACTATTTTTTAAAGGAAATGCCTTAAAAAAATCACCAATAAAAAGTGTATAGGCAATATTTAATCTTTCATCAATTTTGATTAACTCTTTATCAAATTTATCCCTTTGGGAAGCTTTTTTACTATTTGCTATTTCTAAATATTTTTCAAGTTTATATGAACCATCTTTGTTGTAAATATCATTAAATTTAAATAATTTTTCTGAATCTTTGATATTTAAAACTCTTTTCATTGCAGGTGTTTTTACTTTAAATATCTCTATTTTTTTCCAAATATCAGGATAAAGCATCATACTTAGAAAAACTTGATTTGCATCTAAATTATAAATACTATTTTTTCTTGCAATTTTATTTATAATCTCTATTGCTAGGGAGTTTACAGGTTTTATTCTTCCTTGATAATCT
>CBFIGT010000003.1:57598-57870 GCA_965662175.1 Arcobacter sp.
ATTTCATCAAAGCTAATATATTTATCAAAAATCATATTTTCATTTGAATAACTTTCACTTGGATAAATAAAGATAAATAAAATAGCGATAATAGAAAGCATAGATTTTTTTAGATAATAGAGTTGTTTAATATTTTCAATACCATATTTTGTTTTGCTAAGTTTAGTAAATCTACTATTTTTAACAAATAGGGAGAGTATTAATCCAGCAAAAAGTAAAAAATATCCAATATAAGTAGTCACTTTACCAGGGTCTTTATTTACAGATAATAT
>CBFIGT010000004.1:0-15186 GCA_965662175.1 Arcobacter sp.
TTTTAAATTAGTTTCACTCTCTTTTGAACTTAAAATTTTATATCCTAAAAAAAGTAAATAAACCCCACCTAAATATTTAACAATAATAAAAAAATCTCCAAGAATAGAGGCAATTGCACTTAATCCAAAAATTGCCAACAAAAGGAAAATAATATCACCAAGTACAATTCCTAATACTACAAAAGAGGCATTAGCAAATCCAGAAGCTAAAGCCCTAGAAATAGTTGCAAAAACACCAGGTCCAGGAGTTATTGCTAATAAAAACATAGCTCCAGCAAATGCTAATAGTGAGTACCAAGTCATTATTTTACCTTTTTAATTTTTTTATATTATATTTACTTTTTCATTAATAGTTTTTATGGGCTTTAATATATAATCTTCTTTTGAAGGATTATTTTGGATTTTATAAATTTAACACTTTTATCTTTGTTTATACCTACTTTTTTTATTGTTTCTTTAACTCCTGGAATGTGTATGACTTTGGCTTTAAGTATGGGAATGAGTATTGGACTTAAAAAAACATTTTATATGATGTTTGGAGAGTTAGTAGGAGTAGGATTAGTTGCAAGCTCATCTGTAATTGGAGTAGCTACTATTATGCTTAAATACCCTATGATTTTTTTAGTTTTAAAATATGGTGGTGGAGCATATTTAGTATATTTAGGTATTCAAATGTTTTTATCTCGTGGTAAAATGGCTCTTAATTTAGATAGTTGTAGTTTTAATATTTCAAAAAAATCTTTAGTTCTTCAAGGCTTTATAACAGCAATTGCAAATCCAAAGGGATGGGCATTTTTTATAGCTTTATTGCCACCTTTTATAGATAAAAACTTAGCAATTACATCTCAGCTTGTGGTTTTGATATTTTTTATTTTACTTTTAGAGTTTATATGTTTGATTATTTATGCAACAGGAGGTAAAACTTTACGAAAACTATTACAAAATAGTTCAAATGTAAAACTAATAAATAGAGTTGCTGGGTTTATGATGATGGGTATTGGAGTTTGGCTAGCTATATCTTAAAAAAAGGAGATTTTATCTCCTCTTTTTAGTGGTCTAAAATTTGTTCTAAAAACTGTTTTAATCTATCAGATTGTGGATTATCAAAAAATTCATCTGGAGTATTCTCCTCAACAATTTGACCTGCATCCATAAAAATAACTCTATCAGCTACTTTTTTTGCAAATCCCATTTCATGAGTTACACAAACCATAGTAATACCATCTTCAGCTAGCTCTGTCATAACATCAAGAACTTCACCAATCATTTCAGGGTCAAGTGCTGCTGTTGGTTCATCAAATAACATAATATCAGGGTTTGAACATAAACATCTAGCAATAGCAACACGTTGTTGTTGTCCACCACTTAATTGGTTTGGAAATTTATCAGCTTGATCTGCAATTTTTACTCTTTCTAAATAATGCATAGCCGTGGCAATTGCTTCTTTTCTAGGTTTTTTTCCAACCCAAGTAGGTGCTAATACTAAGTTTTCTAGAATTGAAAGGTGTGGAAAAAGATTAAAGTGTTGAAAAACCATACCAACATGAGTTCTAACCTCTCTAATTCTTTTTACATCTTCTGTTAATTCTAAGCCTTTAACAATAATTTGCCCCTCTTGAAAAGGCTCTAATCTATTTATACATCTAATAGTAGTAGATTTTCCTGAACCTGAGGGTCCACAAATTACAACTCTTTCACCTTTTTTTACTTTTAAGTTTACATCTTTTAGTACATGAAAATCTCCGTACCACTTGTTAACTTTATTCATTTCTATCATATATTCTAATTCACTCATAATTTTTCCTATTTAATCTACTATTTGTGATCTGTATTAAATCGATCTTCAATTGATTTAGCATATTTAGACATACTAAAACAAATTACCCAATAAATCATTGTAACAAAAACATAACCCTCTGTTTCAAATCCTAACCAATTTGCATCAGTGGTTGTTAGTGTAACCATCGCAAGAACATCAAATAATCCAATAATCAAGATAAGCGTTGTATCTTTAAATAATGAAATAAAAGAACCAACAATATTTGGTATTGATATTTTAAGTGCTTGTGGTAAGATAATTAATCCCATAGTTTGCCAATATGATAAAGCCATTGAATCAGCTGCTTCATATTGTCCTTTTGGAATTGCTTGTAAACCACCACGAATTACCTCTGCAATATATGCAGCTTGGAAAAGTGTAATACCAATTAATGCTCTTAATAATTTATCAAAATCCATTCCCTCAGGGAAGAACAAAGGAAGAATAACTGATGACATAAATAGTAATGTAATTAAAGGAACACCTCTAATAAACTCAATATACATAACAGAAATCGTTCTAATAATTGGCATATCAGATTGTCGTCCAAGTGCAAATAAAATACCTATTGGAAAAGATGCAATAATACCAACAGAAGCTACAACAATAGTAAGTAAAAGTCCACCCCATTTAGTTGTAGGTACTTCTTCTAAACCAAATCCCCCATATAATAGGATAAATGATAATATAGGGAATGAAATTACAATAAATGCTCTTATTTTAGTGTTATTAATTTTTTTAAATCCAATAACATAGGCAATAAAAATAGCTAATATTAAATTTGGTCTCCAGTATTGGTCTTCTGGATAAAATCCATAAACAAATTGATTGAATTTTTCATAAATAAAAATCCATCTTGCACCATCTTTTGTTATTTCATCTTTTGTCCCACTCCAAGTTGCATCAAATATCATCCAATCTAAAAGAGGAGGAACTGTAAAATATAATAAGGCAAAAGATAAAAGTGTAAGTATTGTACTTTTTATATCAAAAAATAGATTCTCTTTTAACCAATGAACTGGTCCTTTTATTCCTGCAGGAGCTGGTCTTGTTTCTAGTTTTTCATAAGTTGCCATTATCTCTCCTTTATTTGCATTTTTGAATTTATATAATTCATAAAAATGGAAATTACTATACTAATTGTTAAATAAACGGCCATTGTCATCATAATAATCTCAATCGCTTGACCTACTTGATTTAAAGAGGTTCCTGAGAAAACTGTTACTAGCTCTGGGTAACCAATTGCAGTTGCAAGTGATGAGTTTTTTACTAGATTTAGATATTGATTAATTACAGGAGGAATAATAACTCTAAGTGCTTGAGGAAGTACAACTTTTTTTAAAATTACGCTATCTTTTAATCCTAAAGCATGAGCCGCTTCTTTTTGTCCTTTGGGAACAGCTTCAATACCAGCACGAACAGCTTCAGCTATATATGTAGCTGTATAAATACTAAGTGCGAAAGCTAGAGCTAGAAGTTCTGGAATTAATGTCCAACCACCTGAAAAGTTAAAACCTCTTAATGTAGCAAACTCTAAGCTAGCTGGCATTCCACTTAAGAAAAATACTAAAGTAGGAGCAGCTATCAAAATAGCTAATGATGTTAAAAATAAAGGAAACTCTTCTCCTGTTTCATCATGTCTTTTCTTTGACCATTTTGATAAATAAATAACAGAAGCTATTGCAATAATAAATGCAATAATAACAGCTGTAAATCCACTCTCTAAAATAGGTCTTGGAATATAAAGACCACGATTATTAAAGAAAATAGAGTCTAAATAAGATAAAGATTGTCTAGGTCCTGGAAGTGAGGCTAATACAACATTGTACCAAAATAGAATTTGTAGTAATATTGGAATATTTCTAAATGTTTCCACATAAATCATAGATAGTTTTGAAACCATATAGTTTTTTGATAATCGTCCTATACCAACTAATAAACCAATAATAGTCGCAAAAAATATTCCAATTGCAGAGACTAAAAGTGTATTTAGAAGTCCTACAAAAAATACTTTTCCATGAGAATCTGCTTCATCATAAGCTATAAGTGATTGTAAAATACCAAATCCAGCTTCACTACTTAAAAAATCAAATCCTGTATTAATCCCACGTTTTTCGATATTTATAAACATATTGTTAATAACAAAATATGTAAATAAGAAGATACCAGCAAGAGCTAATATTTGATATATAATGGCTCTATTTTTTGGATTATTATAAAAGGCCACATTACTTTCGGACTTTTTTTTATATTTGTTCATTTTTTTTACCTTGTCACAAAAAAAAGGGGAAGATTTCTTCCCCTTTTGTGTTTAATAATATTTGTAAATTTTAATTATAGAATATTATCTAATTGGTGCACCATATTGTAATCCACCATCTTTCCATAGTGCATTTTGCCCTCTAGAAATTCCAAGTGGAGAATCTTTACCAATATTTCTCTCAAATGTTTCTTCATAATTACCAACTTGTTTGATAATATTATATGCCCATTTAGCATCTAATCCTAAGTTTTTACCAATATCACCTGAAACTCCAAGTAATCTTTGGATATTTGGATTTGCTGAGTTTAACATTTCATCAACATTTGATGAATTTACACCTAACTCTTCAGCATTTAACATTGCAATATGAGTCCATTTTACTATACTAAACCATTTGTCATCACCTTGTCTAACCACTGGTCCTAAAGGCTCTTTAGAGATAATTTCAGGTAATACAATAGCTGAACTTGGGTCTTTTAATTGTGTTCTTAAAGCGTATAATTGAGATGCATCTGATGTAACAGCATCACATCTTCCTGCTTGAAAACCTTCAATTGTTTGAGCTGATGTATCATAAGTAACAGGCTTGTAATCCATTTTATTAGCTTTGAAGTAATCAGTTAAGTTAAGCTCAGTTGTAGTTCCAGCTTGGATACAAAAAGTTGCACCATTTAACTCTTTAGCTGATTTTACACCTAAGTTTTTAGAAACTAAAAAACCTTGACCATCATAATAG
The DNA here is from genome assembly GCA_965662175.1 of Arcobacter sp. Classification (GTDB taxonomy): domain Bacteria; phylum Campylobacterota; class Campylobacteria; order Campylobacterales; family Arcobacteraceae; genus Arcobacter. The sequence goes on from CBFIGT010000004.1 coordinate 4,819, forward strand.
TTAACACCAATAAAGTTTAAACCTAATGATGTATCTCTTGTAGCTGTCCATGTAGTATTTCTAGCTAATACATCAATTTCACCACTTTGAAGTGCTGTAAATCTCTCTTTAGCATTTAAGTGTGCATATTTAACTTTTGAAGCATCACCTAAAACAGCAGCAGCAACAGCTCTACAAAAATCAACATCAATACCTTTCCAAACACCTTTTGAATCAGGTGATGCAAATCCTGCAAGTCCTGTATTTAATCCACAACTTAAAACACCATTTTTTATAGTTGTTTCTAATGTATCAGCTGATGATACAGTTGAAGCAATTGTAAGTGCAGCTATACTTAAAGATAGGTTCTTTAATAATTTCATTTTTAATTCCTTTTTAATAGTAATTTATCTAGAAAATATTCTATTTAAAAAGGGTAGCAAAAAAATAGCATTAGCTGTATATTTTTTAACCAGTTTAATAATAAAAAATATAATTAGTCAAACCATTTTAGTTCTTCTCTTAGCTCAACAACCTTACCAACTATTATAATTGCAGGTGATTCTAAGCCTTTAGATTTTTCAACTATTGTTTCTAAAGTTCCTGTTACTACTTTTTGCTCAGGTGTTGTTCCTTTTGAGATAACAGCACAAGGGTAGTTTTTATCTTTCCCTAAGCCCATTAATTTTGATGTAATTAATCCAATATTATGTAATCCCATTAAAAACACTATGGTTTCATCATTTAAAAAAGTTTGCCACTCAATTTGAGAAATCTTTTTATTTGGTGTTTCGTGAGCTGTTACTACTCTAAAAGATGTTGTAATTCCCCTATGAGTTACAGGAATTCCAGCATAACATGGAACAGCAACTGAAGAGCTAATTCCTGGAATAATTTCAAACTTTATTCCTCTTTGGTGCAAATAAATAGCCTCTTCACCACCACGACCAAAAACAAAGGGGTCACCACCTTTTAATCTAAGTACATTTTTATATTTTAATGCAGATTGATAAAGTATTTCATTTATTTCATCTTGTGGTACTGTATGTCTTTTATTCTCTTTTCCAACATATTTTAATATAACATTCTCATTTGCATATTTTAAAATCTCTTTATTAACTAATCTATCATATATAATAATATCAGCATTTTTTATTGCGTTAACAGCTTTTAATGTAAGAAGTTCAGGGTCACCTGGACCTGCACCTGTTAAATATACTTTATTCATAATTTACCTTTTGTGGAAGAATTATATCTTTATATAGATTGTTTATTTATGATTTGTTGGTTATTTTTTAAACAAAGAGCTTAATTAGCCCTTTGCTTTACATGAGTTTGTAAGTTTATCTAACTCTTTTTTGAGTTCTTGAAGTTTTTTTGTAGAGTTCATTAAATCTTCAGTTGATTGAATAATCATATCTTCACTTTTATTTAAAGTGTTATTTATATCTTTTGAGTTTTCTAATTCATCTAAAATTTTATCAAACTCTTCTGTTATCTCTTCTAGTTTTAAACTAGCATTTTTTGAGTGCTCCATTGCAACAGCTGATTCGCTAACAGCTAAATTAACTTTGTTAATAAAGCAGTTAAAAGTATCTGTTACCTCTATTATCTCTTTTTCATTTGCATCTATTTGAATAGTTTGAAGCTCTTTATTCTCCTCTTCTGCTATTTTTTTAGAAAACTCTAAAAATTTATTAGCATTCTCTTCAATATGTTTTAACTGACTAAAACTATAAAAAATCAATGAAATAATAAATATAGCAGCTAGATATTGAAAGTTTTTTATTAAATCTGTTTTGCCCTCTGTATATAATGTATATCTAGTAACTAAATTATCAACTTCAAAAAGTAAATCATTATTTGTATTGTAAATTGTTTCTACAATTGATAAAAGTTGCTTTTTACTTTGCAAATCATCTTTTATATGGAGTTTTTTAAATTCATTTATATTATTGTTAAAATCTTTCCATAAGATTTCAACTTTATAAAGTTGCTGTCCAATATAATCATTTGGAACAGGTGTAATTCCTGTTAATTTATTTCCATTTTTAAGTGAATTAAGATTTTGAATAAACTCTTCAACTGCACTATTTAATTCAGAAAAATTAGATTTTCCACTATGATAAAGATAAAAAATAGATTTTGACATCTTTTGTGTAAGCATTCTCTCTTTACCTGCAATATTAATAATAAGAGCATCTTTTTTATTTTTATCATTTAAATAAACAGTGATAAATAAAACAGTTGTCATTAAAAAAATAAATAATGCACCTAAAGTTTTTATTTTTGTACTAATTTTATTTGTTCTCAAACTCCAACTCCTTTAAATGTTGACTCTAATTCATCTCTATTTTCTATTGTTACTTCACCTTTTTCTACAGAAATTGAGCCATTTCTTGTAAGTCTTTTTAAAACTCTTGAAAGGGTTTCAGGTTGAATATGTAACATAAAAGAGACCTCTTGTCTTTTAAGTTTATTAAACATTTCTAAATCATTAAAAATCATAAAAGCTACTTTAGCAGTTGCATCAAAAACCAATTCCCTATTTACAATAAATTGTAATTGGTGGGTTTTTTCTAAAAGTGTATCAATTAGTTTTTGAGATAAGATGTTTTTTGATAAAAATAGTTCTTGAAATTTATGAAAATCTACAGCTAAGACTATTGAGTCTTCCACAAATTCAGCGTTAGAGAAACAGTATATCTCTTTTTTATTTATGGATGATAACTCAGAAATCATAGAGTTTTTATAAATGTGGTACAAAAATATTTCATTTTCAAATTTATCAATTTTATAAATCTTAATTAAACCATCAACTAAAAAAAGAATTGTATCTTTTATCTCATCTTCATAAAATAGAATAGAACTCTTTGGATAAGTTTTAATATTAGAGATATTAGCTAGTTCATCAAGCTGAGAAGAGTTAAGCTCTTCAAAAAAGTCAAGTTGAGAAATAACTTTTAATTTGTCCACAAATATCCTTATATCTTTTTATTTAAGGAATTTTATAATAAGCTACTAAAATTTTATATTAAAGTAAAAAAAGATTTACTTTTTAAGGTGAAAATATGTTAAAAGATGGACACGGTAGAGTTGTTGATTATTTAAGAGTATCTGTTACAGAAAGATGTAATTTTAGATGTCAATACTGTATGCCTGAAAAACCGTTCTCTTGGGTTCCTAAAGAAGAGCTATTATCTTATGAAGATTTATTTAAATTTATAAAAGTATGTATTGATAGTGGTGTTAAAAAAGTAAGAATTACAGGTGGAGAACCACTTTTAAGAGAAGGTTTAGATAAATTTATAAAAATGATAAGTGAATATAAAAATGATATTGATTTAGCATTAACAACAAATGGATATTTACTCCCACAAGCTGCTCAAAAGCTAGCTGATGCTGGATTAAAAAGATTAAATATTTCACTTGATAGCTTAAAAGCCGATACAGCAAAACAAATAGCACAAAAAGATGTTTTATCAACTGTTCTAAAAGGAATTGAAGCAGCTTCAAAAGCTGGTTTAAAGATAAAAATAAATTGTGTTCCAATGCAAGGTATTAATGATAGTGAATTATGTGATATGATTGAGTTTTGTAAAGAGAAAGGTTTTCCTATTAGATTTATTGAATTTATGGAAAATAACCATGCAAAAGATGGTGCAAAGGGTTATAACTCAACTCAAATACAAAATATACTTAAAACAAAATATAATTTTAAAAAATTAGAAAGAAGTGGAAGCTCTCCATCTCAGGATTATATTATGGATGATGGATATGTTTTTGGAATCATAGAACCTCACAAAGATGATTTTTGTGCAACTTGTAATCGTATTAGATTAACAGCTAGTGGAGTTTTAATTCCTTGTTTATATTTTGAAGATGCACAAAGTATAAAAGAGGCTATTCAAGCAAATGATATTGATAAAGCTGCTTTAATTTTAGAAGATGTTTTAAAAAATAAACCTGAAAAAAACAAATGGTCAGATGACTCTGAAATATCAGCAAGGGCATTTTACGAAACAGGTGGATGATTTTTCATCATTTGAGAACTAAATTTATAAGATTTAGTTCTCATTTATTTCATCAAAAAAATATCTTCCATTTTTTTGTGAAAGTGAAAGTTTTGATTCAAATATTTCTGATAGATTTTTTGAATTTAAAATATCTTTTTTTAAACCTTGTTTATAGATAGTTTTTTTATGCATTAAAGCTATATTTGTAATCTCTTCAAAAACCTCTTCTATATGATGTGTTATTAAAATAATAGTTGCCTCTTTTGAGAGTTTTTGCATAATCTTTATAAAGTTTATTTGCGTTTTTATATCAAGTCCAACTGTTGGTTCATCTAAAATAAATGCTTTTGGTTTATGAATTAAAGCTCGACCTATTACACAACGTCTAAGTTGTCCTGTACTCATGTGTTGAACTTTTTTATCTTTGATATCACTTATTTCTAAAAAATCTAAAACTTCTAATGCCTGATTATGTTGCTCTTTTGTAAAGTCTTGATGTTTAAAAACACCAATAGAGGCATAATATCCTGATAATACAACTTCATAGGCACTTAAAAAATTTCCTTGTTTTTCTATATAATTGTGAAGCTCATTTGTAATTATTCCTAACTTTCTTTTCAAATCAAAAATTGACCATCTATCTTTTCCAAAAAGCTCTTTTTTAAATGGATATTTTGTATTTGGATAAATATCATTTGAGATAAGTTTTATTAGAGTAGATTTTCCACTTCCATTAGCACCAAGTATTGCCCAATGTTCATTCTGTTTTATTTTTAAATTAATATTTTTTAAAACAGGTTCAATGTTATAACTAACATAAATATTTTCAAAATTAAGTATTTCCATAAAAGAATAATAGCATATTTCAAAATAGCTTTACTTAAACAGTATTTAATATTAAATTAAATATAATTCGCCTCCACTATTTATAGTGAGATAAATATACCTATTAGGAGGCTTTCATGGCTTTAGATCAGGAAGTAAAAACAAGTATTATTGAAAAATATAGAAGAGATGAAAAAGATACGGGTTCATCTGAGGTGCAAATTGCAATTTTAACTGAGCAAATCAAAGTTTTAACTGAGCACTTAAAAATTCAAAAGAAAGATCACTCATCAAGATTAGGTCTTTTAAAAATGGTTGGTAAAAGAAAAAGATTACTTAAATATTTAAGAAAAACTGATTATGCTAAATTTGTACAATTAGTTGCAGATTTAGGTATCAGAGTTAAATAGTTAATAAACTATTTTTTATTATAGACTATAAAGGTTGCAGCTTAGGCTGCAACCTTTTTTTTTAAATATTAAAATTAATTTTTTAGTATAACTATTATTAATAATCTTTCTTGTAAAATATTGAAAATTTAATAAAGGAGCACCATGTTATTGACAAAAAAGAGTGAATATGCACTACTATCTCTTATTTCTATTGCTAGAAGTGATACACCTAAGAACGTAGATGAGCTTTCACGAGATTTAAATATTCCTAAATCTTTTTTGGCAAAAATTATGCAAAATTTAGCAAAGAATAATATTGTTATCTCTCAAAGAGGCGTAAATGGGGGCTTTGTTTTAGCAAAACCTTATGACGAACTTACTATTCTTTCTATTACAAGTGCAGCTGAAGAAAAAATTCCTTCAGTTTTTGAGTGTTCTCCCTCAGTTGAATCATGCCCCTCAGATGTAGGAAGTTTATGTTCATTGTGGCCATTATTAAATAATTTACAAGGTAAAATTAATATATTTTTAGAAGAATTAACTCTAAAGGATATCGCTTAATGACCTTGTTTCACATCTCACATACAGATTTGGATGGATATACTTGTCAGCTTTTGACAAAAGAATATTTTAAAAATACTTATTTTTTAAATGCAAATTATGGAACAGAAGTAAAACTTAGTATTATTCACTTTTTAGATATTATTAAATTTAAAGAGATAAAAGATGAAATACTTTTTTTAATAACAGATGTAAATCTAACTTTAACAGAAGCAAAATATGTTGATAATGAAGTTAAAAAGTTAAATGAAGATGGATATAAAATCAAACTTCAACTTTTGGACCATCATGCAACAGGTCAAAAATGTGCTGTTAAATATGATTGGTATTTTTTAGACACTTCAAAATGTGCTACAAAAATAGTTTATGAATACTTAAAAAAAGAGTTTGATTTATTTAAAGAAGAGAGCTACTCTTGGCTTGAACCACTTGTTAATGCTGTTAATGCAATTGATATTTGGCTTGAAGATGAAACAAAAAACTTTGAGTTTGGGAAAGTATTATTAAGTATGATTTCAAAAGTTAGAGAGATTAATAATGTACTTTTTGCAGATGAAAATAGGGATTTTAGAATATATCTATTAAAAGAGGCTTCAAAGTATATAGATTTGGAAGATGGAAATATAAAATTAGATAATGATATTCACTCACTAAAAAAAGAGTATTTAAAACTTGATAAAAATGATGATACTTTAGATAATCTTTGTGCAAAATATTTAGTTAGTTCTATTGACTCAATTAAAGATAAATTAACAATTACTTATCAGGGGAAAAAAGGAATTTTAACTTATACCTTAGGTGGTATTTCTATTCCTGCAAATGCATTTTTAAAAGCAAATCCTGATTATGATTTTTTTATTGATGTTTCTAAAAAAGGAAATGCAAGTTTTAGAGCAGATGGAAACTTAGATGTTGGAGTTTTAGCTGAAAAACTAGCAAAAGGTGGAGGTCATCCAAATGCTTCTGGATGTAAATTTGATGATTTTAAAGATAGTATAAATTATCAAGATATTAAAAATTATATGCAGGAAAAGCTAAATAATCTAAAATAATCTTTATTTTTTATTTTTATGTTGTATAATTCAAGTAAAAAAGTTAGCAAAATGAAAAATAAAATATTTTTAATTCTTCTTTTTTTTGTAGGGGTAATTGTTTTACTCCTATCATTTACTCTTATTACAATAAATCAATCCCGTATTAGTGAAATCTCCCTTGAAAAACTTAATTACCAAAAACAGGAAAAAATAGCTTATTTTAGTAATTATATGAAAGAAAAAACTCTAATATTAAGTGCTATTTCAAATAATAAAGAGTTTAAAAATTTTATAGAAAATAATGAAAATAAAACAGTAGTTGAAAATCTATTTTTAACATACTGTTTTTCAAATAAAGAGATATTTCAGCTTAGATATCTTGATGAAAATGGATATGAAATTATTAGGGCTGAAAATTACACTAAACCCTCTATTGTTTTAAATGAGAGCTTACAAAACAAAAAAACTAGATACTATTTTTTGGATACCATGAATAAAAATAGAGGTGAGTTTTATTTTTCTAATATAGATTTAAATAAAGAGCATGGAAAAATCCAAGAACCAATTATTCCAACACTAAGAATTGCTACTCCTGTTTTTCATGAAAATGAGAGAAAAGGTATTTTGATTTTAAATATAAATTTAAATAAATTTTTTAATCAGCTAATAATTGACCCCTCTTATTATGTAAATTTGATTTATGCAGATGGAAGTATAATAATCTCTAATTTTAGTAAATATAATTGGTCAAAGGATTATAAATTAAAAGAAACAATCTTTGATTTATACCCTTTTATTCCAAAAGATTTTGCAAAAAATAACAATATAGAAGAGAGTGAGTTCTTTATTTCAAAACTAATAAGCGAAACAAAAAACGAAGTTTTTATTTTGTTAGTTCATAAAGAGAATAAAGAGTTTTTATCTTTGGAAAAAGATTTAAAGAAAATAGTTTATTTTTTATTGCTTATTACTCTATTGGGTATTCCAGCAGGATATTTTATCTCTTTATATATTGAAAAAATTGTAATAAAGAAAACTACTTTTGAAAATAAACTTTTAGAGAGTAAACTATTAAATTCAGTTATTGATTCCACTAATGACCTGATTTTTTATAAAGATAAAGATTTTAAATATCTAGGTTGTAATAAATCTTTTGAAAGATTTGTAGGCATAAGTAGAGAGAATATTGTAGGCAAAGATGATTTTAATCTATTTGAGAAAAAGTATGCTGAACTTTTTAGAAAAATGGATAAAAAAATGCTCCAAGAGAATATAATTAGGGAAAATAATGAATGGCTCAACTATGAGGGGAAAGATTTATATTTTCAAACTAAAAAGATTCCATTTTCTTATGATAATAGCTTGGATGTTGGGATACTAGGAATAAGTAGAGATATAACAAAGTTGCATGAGCAAGCATTGAAAATAAAAGAACAAACTTTTATTGATGAATTAACACAGATATATAATAGAAAGGCTTACAATAATAATATAAAAAATATTATTGATTTATACAATAGATATAAAGAGCCATTTTCTATTATTATGTTTGATATTGATAATTTTAAACTTATTAATGATAATTATGGACATAAACAAGGAGATGAAGTTTTATATAAAATAGCGCAACTTGCAAAAAAATCTATTCGTAAAACTGATGAAATATATAGAGTTGGAGGAGAAGAGTTTATTATAATTTTACGAAATATTAAAATTAAAGATGCCAATAGTATTGCACAAAATATCTGTAAGTTAATAGCTAAGGAAAATATTATTGATGGTATATTTGTTACTGTAAGTATTGGCTTAACTCAATATTTAGATAGTGATGATGAGAATAGTTTATTTAAAAGAGTAGACAATTTAATGTATAAATCTAAAAGAGAGGGTAAAAATAGAGTTTCAAGTGATCAAGTTTAATTAATAATCTTTTATAAATTAAATAAATAATAACTATTTAAGTTTAAAAATAATATTATGAACTAACATCTGCTTATATTAATAATTTTTAAGACAAGGATTTCTTTGGAGTTTATAAATTCTTATACAAAAACTTTAAGAAATAAATATTTTTTTATTCTTTTTCTATTTTTTGCAACCTTTACACTTTTTTCAATTGTATTAACAAGTTATATTAGTGAAGAAAAGAATCTCTCAGCCTCTATAAATATTGCAGGAAAACAAAGACTACTAAATGAAAAAGCATATAATACCTTAATGAACTATATAGAATTTACAAGAGCTTCTGATGAAGAAAAACTAAAAAATGTTTTACTTGAAATAGAAAATAATCAAAAAATTTTATTTCGTGATACGAATATAAGTAAAAAGATAAAATCAACTAATAAAATAATAGATGATTATTTAAATTTATATAAAGAATATTTAAAAACCAATAATAGAAAATATATCGAACTAATAAATAAAGAGTTTCAAAAAATATATTTTCTTCTTGATAGTAATACTAAACTATTTGAGAGAAATTTAGATAATAGACTTAATTTTATAAAATTTTCTATTTTGATTACAACTTTAATTTTTATTATTATCACAATTTTAGCTTCATATTTTATTGTTTTCCCAACAATAAAAAAGATTCAACATCAAGATGATGAATTAAAAAGATTAAATAGCAGTTTAAGTGATGATTTAAAACTAAAAATTGCACAACTAGATGAAGCAAATCAACTAGCAAAACTGGGTGTTTGGGAGTATGATATTACCTCAAATAAATTAAAATGGTCAAAAGAGATTTTTAATATGTTTGAAATAGAAATAGAGCAGGGTAGCTCCTATGAACTTTTTATAAATAGGGTACATCCTGATGATAAACATTTAGTTGAGAGTGCATATTTACAACATATTGAAGAAAAAGAGCCATATGAAATTAAGCATAGATTATTATTTGAAGATGGCAGAGTTAAGTGGGTACTTGAAAAATGTAATACAATTTTTGATGAAAATGGAAATCCTTTGGTGTCAACAGGTATTGTTCAAGATATATCTGTGCAAGAAGAGAATAGAGAAAAAGAGATAACTATTATGGAGCAGTCTAAAATGGTTTCGATGGGACAAATGATAGGTAATATTGCCCATCAGTGGAGGCAACCATTAGCTTCAATAAATACAGCAATGATGAAACTCAAAGTAAAAGCACAACTGGGTGAATTAAGCTCAAAAGAGTTGATTGATAGTTCAAAAAGAATAGGGGAATATACAAACTATCTTTCAAAAACAATTGATACTTTTACAAACTATATAAAAAATCAAAAAATATTAAGAACTTTTCCAATAGAAGATGAGATAAAAGATGCAATTACAATTGCAGGAATTGCAATAAATGATAATAATATAAAATTAATAAATAATATTGATTTCTCAAAACAAAATATTTTAAAAATGACAACAGGAGAGTTATCAGAAGTTATTATAAATATTTTAAATAATGCAAAAGATGCTTTATTATCCAAAGAAGAGATAGAAGAAAAATGGATAAAAATAGATTTAAAATCAGATGATAAACAAGTTATTATTACTATTGAAGATAATGCAGGTGGAATG
>CBFIGT010000004.1:15286-50282 GCA_965662175.1 Arcobacter sp.
TTTATTAATATAACTAATAAAATTATTTATAATTATGTTACAATATATGAGAATTAAATAAATTATTGGGATTATTTTGAAAATATTACACACATCAGATTGGCATTTAGGTCAAAACTTTATGGGAAAAAGTAGGATTGAAGAGCATAAAGCTTTTTTATCTTGGCTTTTAGAGACTTTAAAAGAGAAACAAATAGAAATCTTACTTGTATCAGGAGATATTTTTGATACAGGAACTCCACCAAACTATGCTTTGGAGCTTTATTATAACTTTTTAAAAGAGTTAGGAACTATAAGTTCACTAAACACTACAATCATAACGGCTGGAAATCATGACTCAATATCTACACTAAAAGCTCCAAAACAGCTTTTGCAAGTTTTAAATGTACATGTAATCACAAGTGGGGAAGAGGATGAAAATATTGTAATACCAATCAAAAAAGATGGAGATATTAAAGCCATAGTTTCTGCTGTTCCATTTTTACGAGATAGTGTTATAAGAGAAGCCATATCGGGTGAAACAATTAGCCAAAAAGAGAAACTAGCAAATAGTGGTATAAAAGCTTTTTATGAAAAAACATATAACAAAGCCTTGGAGTTAAAAGAGGATAAAAATATACCTATCATAGCTATGGGACATTTGACAACTGTTGGAAGTAGAACAAGTGAGAGTGAGAGGGATATTTATATTGGTGGAACTTTAGATATTGGTGGGGATTATTTGGGAAGTTTGTTTGATTATGTGGCTTTAGGTCATCTTCATATAAATCAAAGAGTTGGAGCAAATCATGTGAGATATTCAGGCTCACCAATACCTCTTAGTTTTTCTGAGTCTAAAAATACTCAAAAAGTAAATATGGTAGTTTTAGATGAAAAAAGAGTTGAAGTTGAGGAGTTAGAAGTTCCATTAAGTAAAAAACTTATAGTCATAAAAGGTAATAGTGAAACTATAGAAAATGAACTAAAAAAAATATCAGATAAAAATGCATGGATAGAAGTGCATATAAAAGATGATAATCCAATGTTTGCCAATACACAAATCAGAGAATTAGCTTCAAAATTAGAGCTTATTTTACTTGCTGTTAAAATCGAAAAAACAGAAAAACAACTACAAGCCAAAGAGCTAAAAGCCATAAGTTTGGATGAGCTAACAGTTGATGAGGTATTTCAAAAAAGAGTTGACTTGGAAAATATAGAAGATAAAGATTTTCAAAAAGAGCTTATAAATAGTTTTCAACAAATAGTTTCAAAGGTGAGAAGTTTATGAAAATAATAAAACTAAAATCACTAAATATAAACTCCTTAAAAGGTGAGTTTGAAATAGACTTTGAAAAGTTTTTAAAAGATGAATCACTCTTTGCAATCACAGGACCAACAGGTGCTGGAAAAAGTACAATACTAGATATCATAACTTGTGCTTTATATGGAAGAACAGCAAGGCTTTCAAACCCAAATGAGCTTATGAGTAGAAATACAGGTGAGGCCTTGTGTGAGGTTGAGTTTGAAATCAAAGGGAAAAACTATCTTAGCTCTTGGAGTCAAAAAAGAGCTAGAAAAAGTGCAGATGGAAACTTTCAAACAGCCAAAATGGAAGTGGTGGATTTATCTACAAATAAAATATTAGAATCAAAACTAAGGTTAGTTCCAAAAGTGATAGAGGAGTTATCAGGACTTGATTTTGATAGATTTATTCAATCTATGATGTTAGCCCAAGGTTCATTTGATGCCTTTTTAAAAGCAAAGGAAAATGAGCGTTCTACCTTGCTTGAAAATATTACAGGTACACATATTTATAAACAAATCTCACTAAGTATTTATGAAACATACTCAAATCATAAAAAAGCAATAGAGCTTGAAGAGAACTCTTTAGGAAATATTGAACTACTTGAAAAAGATGTTTTAGAAGAGAAAACAAAACTTTTAGAGGAGTCAAACAAAGGAAAAAAAGAGTTAGATAAAAAAGAGTTTGAACTCAAAAAAATAGCCTTATATTTAGAAAACTTACAAAAGTTGGAGCTTGCTAATATAAACTTTACCCAAGATTATGAAAAAATATCAAAGGAAAAAGAGGAGAAAAAAGAGGATTTTAAAAACTTAGCATTAGCCTCAAAAGCTATACAAATCCAACCAATAAACCAAGAAAAAAATCAAACAGCAAGCAGCATCAAAATAGATAAAGAGAACCTAAATGCACTTCAAGAAGAGATTGAAGAGCTGAAAGTTATCTTTGAGAGTAAAAAAGAGGAATCATCTTTTATAAAAGAGCAGTTTGATAATGAAAAAATATCATTTGAAGAAAATAGTCAAAAACTAAAAACCATAAGAGATATAAACTCACAAATAAAAAATCAAACACAAACAAATCAAAACATAAATATAAAACTACAAAAACAGATCAAAGAGTTAGCAATATATTTTAAAGTAGATGAAAATCTACTATTTGAAAATGAAAGTTTAATAGAACAATACACACAAAAGCAAGAAGAAGAGCTAAAATCAATATTTGATGAGCTTGAAAAGATACAAAATGAGTATAAAAAACTAGATGAAAAAACAGTAAATCTATCTCAAAAAGAGCAAGAGTTAAGGGCAAAACTAAAACAAATAGAAGAGCTTTTGAACTCATCTGATGAGTATAAAATCATAAATGAAAATATCCAAAAAGAGGAACTTTTATCAAAAGAGTTAGAAAAAGAGATAAAAAACCAAAGTGATTTAAACATAATCAAATCAAAACTAATAACACAAATAGAGCAAACTTTACAAACCCTAAAAGAGAAAAGAGATAGAGAACTTCAAATAAAAAAATATGAAGATGATAGATTAAAACTAAAAGATAATGAAGAGTGTTTTTTATGTGGTTCAAAAGAGCATCCATATATAAATCATGCTTTGGATTTAAATATAGATGAAACAAGCAAAAAGATAAAAGAAGAGGAGTCAAAACTAAATCAAGAGAGTAATGAGCTAAAAAATAGTGAAATAAACCTAGCAAAACTAAACTCAAAACTTGAATCAAGTGTGCAAGAACTAGAGAAACAAAACATCTTAAAAAGCAAAACAGAAGAGCTTTTTGTAAGGTTGAATTTTACTTATGAAGAGAACTCAAAAATAGTTTTAAATGAGCAAAAAGAGCAAATAGAAAATGAACTAAAAGAGATAGTTTTATTAAGAGATGAAAAAGAGAAATTATCACAAAAAAAAGAGAATTTGCAAAAAAGATATAGTGATTTTAAAGAGACTATATTAAGAATAGAGAGTTTAAAATCATCACTCAATGAGTTAAAAAAAGAGCAAAATATATTAGATAAAGAGATAATAGAGTTAAAAAAAGAAGCAAAAAATATCTTAGATATAGAAAATTTAGAGCAATTTGAGCAAAATATTAGTAAAAAATTTACCCTTATCCAAGATAAATATAACGCAATAGAAAAAGAACTAGTAAGTCTAAAATCAAAAGATGAATCTTTAAATAAACAAATAGAACAACTAAAAATAAAACAAAAAACAGAGAATATAAAACTAGAAAGCCTAAATAAAAAGTTTGACCAAGCCCTAGAAGAGTATGAGTTTTCTTCAAAAGAGGAGTTTGAAAAAGCACTATTAAACAGATATGAATTAGAACTTTTATCAAACACTTGTAAAACAATAGAAGAAAAATATACTCAAGCAATAACACTAAAAAATGACACCGCCAAAAAACTAAAAGAGCAAAAAGAGCTAAACCTATCAAGTAGAAAAATAGAAGATGTAAATATAGAACTAAATGAACTACAAACCACAATCGATGAACTACAAAAAAGCATAGGAAGCTTGGAAAAAGAGCTAGAGATAAATGCCCAAAATATCAAAAAACACGAAGATAAAATCAAAGAGTTAGAGAAGAAAAAAGAAGCTTTCAAAGTATGGGTAAAACTAAATGAGATGATAGGTTCAGCCACAGGAGATAAGTTTGCAAAATTTGCCCAAGGAATAACCCTAGACCAACTAATCTATCTAGCAAATAAACACCTAAAAATATTAAGCCCAAGATATGAACTACAAAGAAGTTTGGACTCAAATAAGCTTTTGGAAATAGAGATATGCGATGGCTTTCAAGGTGATGTGATAAGAGGTGTAAACACACTATCAGGAGGAGAGAGTTTTATAGTAAGTCTATCTTTGGCTTTAGGACTTTCAAGTTTAGCAAGCCAAAAGATAAGTATAGATTCACTTTTCCTAGATGAAGGATTTGGAACACTAGATAGTGAAAGTTTGGAGTTAGCACTAAATGCCCTAAATCAACTGCAAGTTAGCGGAAAGATGGTAGGTGTGATTTCCCATGTGGAAGCGTTGAAAGAAAGGATTCCATTGCAGATTAGGGTTGTGCCTAAGGGTGATGGGACGAGTTTATTGCAGTTGTTATAATTAAAGCTTTTAATAAAGATATGTTTTTAGGTATAGCATTAACTACAAAACTAAAAGAAGATAAGTATCATTTTAAATTTAGTTTTACAAATAAAAACAATACCCTTGTAAATAATTGTGCCATATTATCACAAGTAAAGTTTTATGATACAAAACGAATAAAATATAAAACTGGGACAATGAATGTAAATGATTTTAAAAATATGTATGAAAAGTTTTTAGAAATAATAGAACCAAGATGTGTAACTCCCACATAAAGTGGGAGAGCCCCGTAGGGATTCAATACAAAAATTATATCGAAATGAATATGTGATGTCAAATTTTAAAGATTTGGTAAAAAGTGATTTGCTTCTTTGAATATGGATATTGAGAGTTTTGATGTTTTGAAAAGGTTGGAGAAGTAGTAGGTGGGAGTTATTAATAAGTTTTATAATATTTTTTGCTATTATATAAAATAATTTAATATTTGATTTTATTTTAAAAAAAGTTAAAAAATTAGTTTTATATTTAAAAACTAGTTGGGAAATAGTTGCTATGATGGAGTTCTAAATGAATGAGTTGTTAATAAATGAAGATACAATCAAAAATAAAATTTTTGCCATAAGAGGTCAATCTGTTATGGTTGACAGAGATTTTCAAAGCCTTATGGTGTAGAACCAAAGAGATTTAATGAACGAGTAAAAAGAAATATTGAAAGATTTTCAAATGAGTTCAAATTTCAATTAAATGAAAATGAAAAAGATAAACTTGTCGCAAATTGCGACTGGTTAAAGTTCCGAGGACAGTTTACCTAACCATTAGAATATAATTAAGTATCTTGTCCCCTGAATTTGAAGAAACAGAATACTATGATGATATTAGTGATGAAGAAAAAAGTAAAATTGATGAGATGATAGTTAAAATAAATGAAAAAATTGTTGTCAATACTCAAGCCATAGGAGAATAATATGGGTCAAAAGACAAGAAAAAATTTGTCTGAATTTGCTGTAAATATCTGTTCTTCAAGTTTTTTAATGATACCAGCTAAAGAACTGTTATCAGATAAAAGCTTTGCAGAAGGTGATACTGCATCAAAACAAATTGTTAACAATAGTCACATATATCTAATTTGCAAGATACCGTCTTTTAGATACGATAATACAAGTATTGATTATTCGAATGGCATCTTATCTGGAAATGTTTGTTATAAAATTAAAGGTGATGAAAAGTTAATCCCCTTCAAACAAAAGTATCCATTATTAGATGGTGGAGTAAAAGTTAAATTATCAGAATACCCTTATAGAGAATTACATACTATTAATAAAGATAATGTTGTTGTACGTTATTTACCTGCGAGTACTTTTGGGTTATTAAATGGTGTAATGTCAAGAAATGAGGATATTAGAAACTTTGAAGTATTATATGTGGGACAAGCTTTTGGAAATGGTACGAGAAATACTTTTGATAGGTTAAAAAGTCATTCTACGTTACAAAAAATATTAGCAGATACTTCATACACATGCCCTGATGATGAAATATATATTTTGGCTTTTGAATATGTACCCTATAGGATATTTACAAATATGGATGGTCGTTCAAAGTTTGGAGGTTCTGCTGAAAAAGATAGTAAAAGGTTTTTAAACATAATTGATAATCCATTATCGGAATATCAACAAGTGTGTTTAGTTGAAGCAGGATTAATTAGATATTTTACACCTCCATATAACAAAATTTATAGAGAAAGTTTCCCCTCTCCAAAACATAAAATATTAGAGCAAACTTATGAATTAGATTTTTCTGGCTTAGTTGTAGAAATAAATACTGAAGAATTAGACATAAGACTTTTTTCACAAACGGTAGCTCCGAATGAACATCATATGTCAAAAATAGATTTAATAAGTCATGAAGAACGGTATAGTTTTTTTCATCTTACTTTAAATCCTGATAAAGAACCTTATATTCCAGATGATATTATTTCATGAAAGTTCCGGGGACAGTTTGCCTAACTATTAGAATATAATTAAGTATCCTATCCCTAGATTTTACAGATTTTTAAAAATTCTTATCATTTTTAATTTTTGTTGGTTGTAATGAAAATATAGAAAATATAATAAGTCCTATATATGGAATCAAATTCAATACAAACCAAAATTTACTTTTTTCAATATCGTTTAATCTTCTCATAGATACAGTAATATAAGGAATTATATTTGTAAGCATAAATATAGAAGTAATATAGTTTGTTGATTGATGAGGAACGTAAAATGTATTTAAATATAAATCTAAAAAACTAAATATTCCAACACCCAAGATAAATACAAAAATAAATGACCAATACTCTGTTCTTGTAGATTTATTTTTAGTATTAAAATATTTTTTTAATGAAGTAAAATATGAATTTATAATTATATTTATTAACTCTATAAAGTTTATCGGTTCTTTTTTTATAAAAAATGTCAATGGGTGAAACTTACCCCATATAATGTATTGTAGTGTTGAAATAAAAATCAAACTAAAAATTATAAATCCTAAGAAAATAAAAATACTGTCTATATTTTTACTAATAAAGGTAAATTTTAAATTATCTTGAAACCATACTTCTTCTTTACCTTTACCAAAATCTATATATGTTTTTGAAAAATGTTTGTATTCATACAAAGAAAATTCTTTATTTATGTAAGGTTCTTCTTCTATATAAAAAAATTCAGTATTTTTCTTTTTTTCATAAACTTGTATATTTAAATCAACTATAAAAACAATTGAAGTAACAATAAAAATTAATGATATAAGTATATATAAAACTTGAAAAATTCTTTTTAGTATAGACATAATTTTTCCTTACTTAAAAAAGTTTATTAAATTTTTTTTACTTAATTTAGAAACTTTTCCATTCTTTTCTATTGTAATTCCACTAATAGGATTATCATTTTCAAAATTTATTTTTGAAGATATTTGTCCATTTTTATAATAAGTTTTCATTAAGCCATTTCTCACACCACTCTCGATACTTACCTCCGACTGTAAAGAACCTTCATACCAATATGATTTTATATTATCAATTAATATATCATTCTTATAATTATGAATAGTTTGAATATTTCCATTATCGTAATATGTAATTATCTGTCCATTATGCATACCATTCTTAATATCTATAACTTGAAAGAGATTATTATTTTTATCAATTAATTTTAATTTTCCATTTAATTTATCATTACTATTTTTTAAATAATATAAATCGTCTTTAACTAAAATATCCTCTTTATAATAGATATTTCCTTCACCAAATAATAAGGTAGTAGTTATTAGATAAAAAAAGATTAAAAATTTCAAAATTTTCCTTTTTAATATTTAGTAGAATTTTAGCTAAAAAATAATTAAATAATGGATATAATTAAGTTTCCTCTGAATTTCTCTTAATTTTATATCGGGAATATTGTAAAAGGTTTTGAAATAGGGGTCAAGAACAAGAAATAGGGGACAAGAGATAACGATAACTTTTTTTAGATATTTAAAGTTTGGTATTACAATCTGCAATATATTTAAATAAATATATTTTTTAATGTTATTATTTTGATGATTTTTTAGGCATAAAAAAACCCAAGCTTAAACTCAAAGGTTTAAGTCTTACTGGGCGTCGTGACAAGATTATATAAAAATAGTAAGGATATGTCAAGTGAAAGATGAAATTAAATCTAGGTTTATAAGTAATATTCGACTTGAATCTTATAAAGATTTTGATGAATACAAACAAAATATAAAACACTCTGAAGAATACTATATATTACTATCTATATTTGAAATTAGTTTAAGAAACTCTATCAATCATTATTTCCAAAAAAAGATTTCAAAAGATTGGTTCGAATCTAATATTCTACACATTGATACACAACAAAGAATAAATGAATCAAAAAATAAAATAAAGCAAAGGAAAGAAAAAATAACTCATGATAAACTTATAGCTGAACTTCCTTTTGGTTTTTGGACTTCTTTATTTAGAAAATCATACTCTAATTTATTTAGAATAAAAGATATAAAATATATTTTTCCTAATATGCCAAATAGAGATGAAAAACTCATTACTAGGCAAATATTAGATAAAGAATTAAATAAAATAAGAAAATTTAGAAACAGAGTATTTCACTATGAGAAGATAATTAATAAAAAAGAATATAAAAATATGAAAGAAGAAATTGAATTGTTATTATTATATTTTGATGAGGAGATATATTTATTTTCAAAAGAATTGATTGATTAACACTTTCAAAAAATAAATTCATGTAGGCATTCCAAAGCTGGAGCTTTGGAACGAGTAAAGTGTACTAATACCATCTGATGAAGTCTGCCCAAGCTATATTTGAAACAGGAAATAAAGCTGCAGATTTAACTTGTAGTTTATTTCCTAATAGTAGTTCTGGTAGCAGTTTACCTAACTCTTAGAATATAATTAAGTATCCCCTAAATTTCAGAGTATTGTAAACTTGATACTTTGGCTATGGTGAAGATATTGCAGAAGTTGAGGGAGGTTTATAACTTTTTAATTGCAATTTGTAATGAAAAATAAGTAAATCATATATATTTTATATAATAACAAATCTTATAATATGGATTAGATATGATAAATAAATTTTTAGAAATTTTTGATAAATGGAACAATAAAAAGAAAATAATCACTCAAAAAGAAAAGACTATATTTGTAAAAGAAAGAGATATTGTATTTATAAATATGGGACAAAATATTGGGATTGAACAAGATGGTAAAGGCGATGAGTTTTTGAGACCAGTTGTTGTATATAAAAAATTTAACAATGAGATGTTTTTAGGTATTCCTCTTACTTCAAGTTTAAAAGATAGTAGGTTTTATTTTAATTTTGAATTTAATTCTAAAACAGATGGTATTCGAGAAAGTAGTGTAATATTATCTCAGATAAGAGCATTTGATACAAAAAGAGTAAAGTTCAGATTGGGAATAATAAATAAAAATGATTTTAGTGATTTACATCATAAGTTGTTAAGTGTGATAAAACCAAAAGATATAGTAACACCCCAATAGTTATTGGGGAGAGTCCCGAAGGAATTTGTGGTATTATGTTACCACAAATATAATATTAAGTCAATTGCATTGGATAATAAAAACAAAAAAGGAAACAAATGGCAAAAGCAACTGCAAGACATATTTTATTAAACAATGAAAAACTAGCTAGAAAACTAAAAAAAGAGATTATCAAAAATGAAATCACTTTTGAAAAAGCTGCTAAAAAATTTTCAAAATGTCCTTCTAAAAAAAGTGGTGGTAACTTAGGTACTTTTTCAAAGGGTGAGATGGTAAAAGAGTTTGATCTTATTGTATTTAAAGAGGATTTAAATAGAGTTCATGGACCTGTTAAAACAGAGTTTGGTTTTCATCTTATAGAGATTTTGGCTAGGTATTAATCAAATAAAGAAGTTATCATAAAAAAACTATTTGCATATATCATAACTATACCGCCATTTATTATTTGGCTTCTTTTTTGTTTTGTTTTATCTATTATTGGTGCTTTATTATTCAAAAGAAAAATAGATATTGATTTACAAAGAGTAAAGCAAAGAGAGACTATTTGTAGTGTACTTTATAAAAAAAATTTACTAACAACTAGTGAATATGAGTTTGAAACTGTTGATGTTGCTTCTTGGTATGATGAGCTTACTTTTAGAGGCTATTTATTTGTTTTAGCTCCTGTGATTTTTTTATTGAAGCATTTTTCTTTTGCTGATAATTTTGTATTATATGTAGTTAAAAAATGGATAAAAATACATTATTATCAAAAAAAGTATAATACTAAACCAAATACTTTTTTTAGCTTTTTAATGCATTTTTGTGTTTTATTAGCTAATTTACTTGGCCAAGTTTTATATCGCTTAGATAAAACAAAATGAAAACTATTCTATAGTTTCAATATTTACAAGTTTGATATGAGAATGACTTTTTTTGATACTTTTTATTTACTATTAGAAAATAGATAGTACAATACAAAAAATTAAATATTAAGATAAAATAATGGCACATAAAGAACACAAAAAAGGTTTACATCCAAGAAATCCTCACAACAAAAGATATGATTTTCCCAAGCTTATAAAAAGTCTACCAAAACTTGGGGATTTTGTTTTTAAAAATAAGTATGATGAGGTATCAATTGATTTTGCAAATGCAGATGCGGTTTTAACTCTAAACAAAGCACTTCTATCACATTTTTACAATATAAAAAAATGGTCTATTCCTGATGGATATTTATGTCCTCCTATTCCTGGGCGAGCTGATTATATTCATTATATTGCTGATTTATTGGCTGAATTTAATGATGGAAAAATTCCTACAGGCTCACAAATAAAAGCTTTGGATATAGGAATTGGGGCAAATTGTATTTATCCTATTATTGGAAATAGTGTTTATGATTGGTCCTTTGTTGGTAGTGATATTGAAAAAGATTCTATTGAATCATCTCAAAAGATTATTGAGGCTAACCCCTCTTTAAAAGGAAATATTGAGTGTAGATTGCAGTTAAATCATGATAGTATTTTTACAGGTATTATAAATGAGGATGATAGATTTGATTTCACTGTTTGTAATCCTCCTTTTCACAAATCCCAAGAAGAAGCCCAAGCTGGAAGTAAAAGAAAAGTTCAAAATCTTACTAAAAAAGTAGTAAACAAAGCTTCTCTAAACTTTGGTGGTAAAAGCAACGAATTATGGTGCAAAGGTGGAGAGGTAGCTTTTGTAAAAGCTATGATAAAGCAGAGTAAAAAATATGCTAAAAACTGCTTTTGGTTTAGTACAATAGTCTCTAAAAAAGACAACCTTCCTTTTATTTATGATACTTTAGATTATGTCAAACCAGTTGAATACGACACAATAGAGATGCAACATGGTCAAAAGATTAGTAGAATTGTAATATGGACTTTTCTTACAAAAGAGGAGCAAGAAAAGTGGGCTTCAGCGTGGCAATAACTTTTTTACAAATTTCATAAGATAAAGTACAATCAATCCTACTATTAAACCTAAGATTAGTTCATTTAAGATTGTAGGGATTGATGAGATAAAAAGGTGATGAATAGCTTCAATATTGTGTGAAAGTATTCCACCACCTACTAATATCATGGCAAAAGTTCCAATATATCCTAAGACTTTTATAATTTTTGGCATAAGCGAGATTAGAAAATTTCCTGTTTTTATTCTCTTTTTTTCAATTAGCCAAAAGCCTACATTGTCCATTCTTACAATTATAGCAACGATTCCATAAACTCCAAAAGTGGCTATAATTGCTACAAAAGATGTGCTAAAGATTTGTATTGTTAGGGATTTATCTAAAACTGTACCAAGGGCAATCATTATAATCTCAATTGATAAGATAAAATCTGTAAAAATTGCTGCTTTTATTTTTTGTTTTTCTATATCTAGGATATTTTGGGCTGTTGATTCTTTTAGTGTTTTTTCCTCTTTTTTATGACTTTTTTTATGAAAAAACTCTTCTATTTTTTCTGTACCTTCATAAAGTAGGTATAAGCCACCCAAAATAAGAATATATGGAATTATAAAAGCTGCAAATGCACTCAAAATAAATGCAATAGGTAGTATTATTACTTTGTTTTTCAATGAACCTTTTGTTATGGCCCAGATTACTTTTAGTTCTCTTTGTTGCTCAAATCCTGTGGCTTTTTCAGCATTTACGGCTAAATCATCACCTAATATCCCTGCTGTTTTTTGCGTGGCTATTTTTGTAGTAACTGCTACATCATCAGCTAAAACGGCAATATCATCTAAAAGTGCAAATATTCCTGAAGCCATAATTTTCCTTTGATTAAGTATATGATTATATCAAAATATTTTTCCTCTAGCTACTATTTTGTTTTTGTTCAAAAAATACATAAGTTTTTCCAAAATTTATTAGTTTATAACAGATTTAAACCTATAATCTTTTAAATTTAAAGGTAGAACTATGTCAAAGATATTTTATATTTTATTCCTATTTATTTCATTTTCACAAGCGCACTTTTTAACATTTTTATCAAATAGTGATAATATTGAAAATCAAAGCGATTCAAAACTAGAGTTTGATATCTCATTTATTCATCCTTTTGAACAAAATGGCATGAATATGGAAAAACCAACTCTTTATGTAAACAACAAATCAACAAATATCAAACTAACAGAAACTACAAAACTAAATCACAAGGCTTGGAAAGCTACTTATGATATAAATATGCCAGGTGTTTATAAGTTTTTTATAGAACCTCAAGCCTATTTTGAACCTAGTGAGAGAAAGTTTATTATTCATGTTCCTAAACTTATAGTTTCAAGTTTTGGATTAGAAGAGGGTTGGGATGAAGCTCTTGGTTTAAAATATGAGATTATACCTATGGTTAAGCCTTTTTCTTTATATGCAGGAAACCTTTTCCAAGGAAAAGTTTTACACAATGGAAAAGCAGCTTCAAATATAGATGTTGAAGTTGAGCTTTATAATGAGTTTGGCGTAAAAGCTCCAACTCAAGCTCACATAACTCAAGTAATCAAAACAGATGATAATGGTATATTTTCATTTGTTATGAATCATAAAGGTTGGTGGGGATTTGCAGCACTTATAGAAGAGGGTAGTTTAAAACATAATGATGGTGAAAGTTATCCGGTTGAAAATGGCGCTTTGATTTGGATAAAGGCTTATTAAAATGCATATTTCAGATGGTGTATTAGGTTTAGAGGCTACTGTGATTGTCTCAGCTTTTAGTGCTTTTGCTTTATATAAATCTATAAAATCTCTTGATGATGAAAAAATCACTTTAATAGCAGCTCTTAGTGCAATGTTTTTTATCTCTACTTTTATACATATTCCTTTGGGACTTACTCAGATTCATCTTTTATTGGTTGGTGTTATTGGTATATTTATTGGCTGGAGTGCTTTTTTAGCTATTTTAGTTGCACTTATTTTACAAGCTTTACTTTTAGCTTATGGTGGAATTGTTAGTTTAGGTGTAAATCTTTTTATTATGGCAATGCCCTCTGTTTTGGTTTTTTATTTTTACAAATCAAGTTTTTATAAAAAATTAAGTGAAAAAGTTGGCTTTTTTTTAGTTGGTTTTTTAGGTGCTTTTTTCTCAACACTATTTTTGACAATAATTTTATACTTTTCAAAAGAGGAGTATGAGTATGCTGCTTTGACAATATTGGGAGTAAATAGTTTTTCTATGATTATTGAGGGAATAGTAAGTATGTTTTTACTTCTTTTTATAAAAAAGAGTTATCCAAAGATTTTAAAGGTTTAGTTTGAGAGTTTTATTTTTATTGTTTTTTTCATTAAATATTTTATTTGCTCATAAAATAAATCTTTTTATAACAACAAATGAAAAGCAAATAAATATTTACTCATATTTTGCAAGTGGAAAACCCTGCTCAGATTGTAAGTTGATAGTGAAAAATAGTTCAAATATAGTTTTAGAAGATAGATTAAATAAAGAGGGAAAATACTCTTTTGAAGCTAAAAATAAAAATTTAGAGATAATAATTGATGCAAGTTCAGGACATATTGCCAAAAAAGAGCTTGATTTAAAAGATGTAGATTTTAAATCAATAGAAAAACAAATAAGTGAAGAAAAAACAGATGAAATATATAAAATCATACTATCTTTGGTTTTGATATTTCTAATCTTTTTTCTTTTTAAAAGATTTTTAAAAAGATGAATACTCAAGCTTTAAAACTAATTTGCGCACTTTTATACTCTTGTTTAGTTGCTTTTTCCTCTTTGGAGTATTATTTTTTATTGCCTATTCTTGGCATCTTATTTATAGAAAAAAGAGATTTTAAAAAGATTATAAAAAGAGTTTTTTTATTGAACTTTTTTATAATCTTTTTGGTGGTTTTTGTATATTTTCAAAATGAAAAAGAGGCGGTAGAGCTGTTTTTTAGAACAAATCTAATTATGCTTTTTAATATCTCTATTTTTTACAAATCAAAGGGTTATGATATAGTTAGAGCTTTGGATTCTTTGAGTTTTCCCAAAAAGTTTGTGACTCTATTTTATTTTGCTGTTGTGATGATTGAGTTTTTATTTGTTGAGTTTAAAAAAAATATGCAAACACTAAAACTAAGAGGTTTTCACTCGAAAGTATCACTGTTTTCATACCAAACATTTGGCAATATTTTTGCAATGATGTTTATAAAAGCTATCAAAAAATCTGAAGATATGCAAAATAGTTTTATCTTAAGAGGATTTCATGGAGAGATTTTTTTATTGAATGATACAAATATCAAAAAAGAGATTGTATTTGTTTTTGTGTTGGTTTTATCTATTGTTGTTTTAAAGGTGGTTAATTTATGAGTTGTTCTTTAAACTTAAGAGCTGTTTCTTATGAGTATGAGGATAAGAAACTTTTTGAAAATATTTTATTAAATGTTGGACATGAAGAAAAAGTTGCTATTGTTGGAGCTAATGGAGTTGGAAAAAGTACACTGCTTAAAATTATTGCTGGAGTTGAAACTCCAAGTAGTGGATATATTGAGATATTTCATAATAAAATAGAGGGTTTAAAAGATTTTAAAAAGTATAGAAGTGATATAGGTTATTTACCTCAAGATGTTTCAAATCATTTTTTATGCCCAACTGTTGTTGAGGATGTGATGTTTGCCCTAAGAGCAAAGGGTATTTCTAAAAATGAAGCTCATAATGAAGCCATAAAAATACTTGAAAGCTTAGATATAAAACACCTAGAAAATAGAATAATTCATGAGCTAAGTGGTGGTGAACAAAAAATAGTTGCTTTAGCAGGTATACTTATTACAAAACCAAAAATAATACTACTTGATGAGCCAACAAATGCTTTAGATGAAGAGTCAGAAGATAAGATTTGTAATATCTTAAATAAGATAAAAAAATCCATGGTTATAGTATCTCATCATAAAACTTTTATAGAAAAACTTGCACCTACAATTTATAAACTTGATGATAAAGGTTTAAATAAATTAAACAATAGGTAGTATAAGTTTAAACTCTGTACCTTTTAATATTTGATTTTTTATTTCTATATCTACATTTTCAGTAAATATTTTTCCTTTAAACTGTTTTGTTATTATTTGGTGGGTCATATAAAGACCAATTCCTGTACCAATAGATTGATGTTTTGTTGTAAAATATGGGTCAAATATTTTATCTTTTATATTAGGACAAATTCCTCCACCTGTATCTTTTATAGATATTTCAAGACTATTATCTTTTATTTTTGTTGTAACAAATAAGTAGCGATTTTCAGCGATTTTCTCATATTCAATCATTGCATCTTTTGAATTGTTATAAATATTAATTAATGCTTGTATTAAAAGATTTTCATTTTTGGTTAATTCTAAATCTATTATTTCAGATTTGTAGTTAATAAAATTATTATTCAACATATCTTTTGTTAGATTTTCTAATTTAATAAAAGTTTGTTTAATATTAAATGTGAAAACATCTTTAGAATTGCCTTTAAAAAAGCTTCTAAAATCATCAATTGTTTTGGATAGATATTGGGATTGTTTATTTATTTCATCCATTGATTTCATAATAAAATCTTTATCAATATCATTATTTAACTCAATATTTAGTTTTAATCCTGTTGCATGGGTAGAGATTACAGATAAAGGCTGTCTCCATTGGTGAGAGATATTTCCTAGCATTTCTCCAACCGCTGCAACTTTTGATTGTCTAATTAGCATTTTTTCACTTGTTTTATTTTGCGTAATATCAGTAAATATACCAATATATCCTGTGATATTCTTATTTTGATTATAGATTGTATTAATTGTTAACAGCTCATAGTAAGTTTTTTTATTTTTATTTTTATTTATTATTTCACCACTCCAAACACCTTTTGTATTTAGATTTTCCCACATTGTCTTATAAAAGTTTTCACCATTTAAATTTGATGATAAAATACTTGGTTTCTTATTTATAACTTCACTTAAACTGTAACCTGTCGTAGTTTCAAATGATTTATTTACATTTATGATATTTATATCTTTGTCTGTAATCATTATTCCATCATGGGTATTTTCAAATACCATCATGGCTTGATTTAAATTCTCTTCCATTTTTTTTCTATCATTAATATCTTGTATAGTCCCAAACATTTGAATTGGGTTTTGATTTTTATCTCTAGTTATTTTCCCTAAACCTAAAACCCAAATTATCTCTTGAGTTTTTTTATTTACAATTCTATACTCAAATTCAAAATCCACATTATTTGTAAGAGTATACTCCCAATAATCATTTATTTTTTCTATATCTTCGTGATAGATTAAATTTAGCCATAAATCAGTATCTTTTTTTGTATTATCATTTATTCCAAATATTCTATTTATTTCTTCAGAGCAGGTAAAGTTTCCACTTTTATAGTAGTATGTATAGTGTCCAAGTTTGGCAATTTTCTGAGCTAGTTTTAATTTGTTTTTTAACTCCTCTTGTATTTTATACTCTTTTTTTAGTTTGTTATTCCAAAAGATTACAAATAATAAAATAAGAATTATTATACATACACCTATTAAAATCTTTTCATAACTCTCTTTTGTAATATAAAATTTCTCTTCTTCTCCAAACCACTTGGTATAAATTTTTTGAAAATCTCCATTTATTTTGATTTCACTAATTGCTTCATTTATAATAGCTAATAGTTCAAAATTATCTTTTGTAACACCAACTCCTCTTTTTACCTCTTTTATTGATTTATCAAATGAAACTATTTTATTTGTTAAGTTCATTTCAGTAAGTTTACTGTTTAGTAGTGTTTCTGGATAACAAATAGCATCAAGTTCCCCTGATGAAAGAGCACTTATAAGTCTTGGTAAACTAGTAAAAATGACTTTTTTCTTTGTAAAATCTTCTAGTATTAGTTTATTACAAATATTTTTTTCCATCATCCCAATAGCTTTTCCTCTTAAATCCTCTTTATTTTCTATATGAATAGAGTCTTTTCTTTTAAAGAATTTTATTTTAAAAGTATCTGTAGGTTGAGAAAAACTAAACATAAGTTCTCTGTCTTTTGTAATACCAACATTAGGAGCAATATCAATCTCTCCACTTTTGGATAGTTCTATAAGCTCTTTCCAGTCATTTATGATTATATATTTAAATTGTAGATTTGTTTTTTTTGATATTGCTTCAAATAATTCAAAGACATAACCATCTAGATTACTCTTTTCATCTGTTATATAATAGGTTTTCCAATCTTTTAAAAATGCTACAGTATAAGTCTCTTTTTCTTTTGAAGCGAAAAGTGTAATTGTTAATATGAAAATAAGTAATATTTTATACATAAACAGACCTTTTTAGTAACATACAAATTTTACCAATATATACTTTATTTATAATAAATATATAACTAAAAAAACCATAAATAAATAAAACAAGATATTATAAATGATTATATAATTTTCTCCATACAAGGATTAAAATGAAAATTAAAAATTTGCTTATCTTAAAATTAAGATTAAAGTTATCATTATGAAAAACAATATTGATGCAATTATGCTTGGTGATTCACTTAGTGCTAGAGGCAATTGGGAAGTTCTTTTTTATCCAAAAAAGATAATTAACCTAGGTCATGATGGAGATACAACTAGATGTTTACTTCAAAGAGTACATTTAGCAAATGAAGTAAAACCAAAAAATATATTTTTGATGATAGGTATAAATGATATGAATTTATATCTTTCTCTTGATGAGATTTTTAATAACTATAAAACTATTGTAAAAGAGCTTGAAAAAACCTACTCAAAGATATTTATACAAGCAGTTTTATTTACTCAAATGAACTCTTTTAATAAAAAAGTTAAACTCTTTAATAGTATGTTAAAAGAGTTTTGTCAAAAAGAAAACTTAGAGTTTATTGACTTAAATGAAGAGTTAGCAGAAGCTGATTTTTTAAAAAGTGAATATACAAGTGATGGCTTACATCTAAATATAAACGCTTATCAAGTATGGGCAAAAAAACTTAAAAACTATTTTTAAAACTTTTAAATAGTATATCTTTATGGTCGGCTGGATTGCTTTGGGTTAAAACTATCATTACAAAATCATCATTGATAAATTTTGAATAAAATTTCTCTATTTTTGGATAGATATAACTTTTTTTAAGTGAGGGGTATAAATACTGTTTGGATAGATATATTTGCATTATTAAATATAATGCAAAAGTAAAAAGAACTGTAACTTCTAAAACTGTAAAGAACTTAGACAAAAATGATTTTAAAGCAGAACTACTTATAAACTTATCTAAAAATTTAATAATATACTTCCACGAAAAATATAAAATAAAAAAGTTTATAGCAAAAGATATAAGTAGTAATATTGTATAAGTGTCAGCTTTTGTTATATAAAACTTTTGTAAATAAATAGCTGTAAAACTAGCTAATTTAGCTGAGATAGTCAAAAATATGAAAATTTTGAAATAATCAAATACTTTTAAATAGTGTTTTTTTTGATAACTATAAACAATTAAAAATGATATTATTAAAAAAATTGATAAGTCAATAAGGTTGTAAAAATTCATGGCGGAATTTTACCTTTTTAATTCTTTAGAAAAGTCTTAAAATTGTTTACAGTAAAGAGATTATCTCTTTACTGCTTTTTTATTTGGTAAGTCTGTGATTGTTCCATCAAAGATTTCAGCTGCCATTCCAACTGATTCATGAAGTGTTGGGTGTGCGTGAATTGTAAGTGCAATATCTTCAGCATCACAATCCATTTCAAGTGCCAGTGAAATTTCACCAAGTAATTCACCTGCATTATCTCCAACTAAAGCACCACCAATTAGTTGATGAGTATCTTTATTGAAGATTAATTTAGTCATACCATCACTTGAAACATCAGCTGCAAGTGCTCGTCCTGATGCAGACCAAGGGAAAGTAGCAACTTCATAGTTAATACCTGCTTCTTTAGCCTCAATTTCGCTAAGACCTGCTGTCGCAATTTCAGGGAATGTATAAGCAATTCCTGGAATTTGTTTTGGTTCAAAGAATACTTTGTGTCCAGCAATAACTTCAGCTGCCACATGACCTTCATGTACTGCTTTATGAGCTAACATAGGACCTGCAATAATATCACCAATAGCAAAGATATGAGGTACATTTGTTCTTAGTTGATTATCAGTTGCAATCATACCTTTTTCATTTACATTAACACCAGCATTTTCAAGTCCTAGTTTTAGACCATTTGGAGTTCTTCCCATAGCTACTAAAACAGCATCATACATTTGAGGCTCAGCTGGAGCATTTTCGCCTTTGAACTCTACATAAATACCCTCAGCTTTAGGGATAATTGCTTGAGTTTGAGTTTTAAACATAAAGTTAAATCTCTTCTCATTTGATTTTGTATAGATTTTTACAATATCTTTATCAGTACCTGTCATAACTTGTGGACCACGAACTACAACATCAACTTGGCTTCCAAGTTTTTGGTAAACAGTTCCCATCTCAAGACCAATAATTCCACCACCCATAATAAGTAATCTTTTTGGAACCTCTTTTACTTCTAATGCATTTGTAGAGTCCCAAATTCTTGGATCTTCATGAGGAATAAATGACATTTTAGAGCTTTGAGATCCCGCTGCAATAATACAGTTATCAAAAGATACTTTTGTTTTTCCATCATCTTTTGTATGTTCAACTATAACAGAATGGTCATCTAAGAACTTTGCAGTTCCTTGTATAACAGTTACTTTTCTCATCTTAGCCATTGCACTTAAACCATCAGTTAGTTTTTTTACAACACCTGATTTATAAGCAGCAACACCCTTTAAATCAACTTCAGGTTTAGGGAATGTAATACCAGCATGAGATATATGCTCAGCCTCTTCCATAACTTTTGCTACGTGAAGAAGTGCTTTTGATGGAATACATCCAACATTTAGACAAACTCCACCTAAAGTATCATGTCTTTCTACAAGTACTGTATCTAAACCTAAATCAGCACATCTAAAAGCAGCAGAGTAACCACCAGGTCCTGCTCCTATTACTAATACTTGTCCTTTAACTTCTTTTGCTCCACTTGCATCAACAGGCGTTGAAGTTTGAACAGGAGTAGCTTTTGGTGTTTCAACTTTTTGCTCAACTGCAGGAGTTTCTGAAACTTCATCTTCTATTTCAATTTTTGCGATTAAATCACCAGAGTTTGATTTATCTCCAACTTTCACAAGAATCTCTTTTATGATACCCCCATGAGTTGTTGGAACATCCATTGATGCTTTTTCTGTTTCAAGTGTGATAAGTCCATCTTCTTCTTCAACTCTATCACCAACACTTACCATCACATCGATTAAATCAACATCTTTATCAGCACCTAAATCAGGAATAAAAATATCTACAATTTTTCCCATTTCTTTTCCTTACAGACTTAAAAGTCTAATATCGCCTAAAAGTTTAGACAATGTTGTTGTAAATCTTGCACCATCTGCACCATCAATTACTTTATGATCATAAGATAATGATAATGGTAAAGTAAGTCTTGGAATAAATGTTTCACCATTCCAAACTGGTTTCATTTCAGATTTTGACAATCCTAAAATTGCAACTTCAGGAGCATTGATAATTGGAGTAAATTTAGTTCCACCAATTCCACCTAAGCTTGAAATAGTAAATGAAGCACCTTGCATATCAGTTGATTTTAGTTTTCCATCTCTAGCTTTTTGTGAGATTTCAGCCATCTCAATTGCAATTTGTTTGAAACCTTTTTTATCAACATCTTTAATCACAGGTACAACTAATCCATTTGGAGTATCAACTGCAATTGCTATATGAAAATATTTTTTCATAATTAAGCTTTGTCCATCAGGGCTTAATGAAGCATTAAACTTAGGATGAATAGCTAAAGCTTTTGCCACAGCTTTTACTACAAATACAAGTGGAGATAATTTAAACCCATCAGCAAGTGCATTTTGCTCTTTTCTAAAGCTTTCCATTTCTGTAATATCAGCTTCATCAAACTGAGTTACATGAGGCATAGCTAGCCAATTTCTATGTAAAGATGGTCCTGATATTTTTTGAATTCTTGATAACTCAATAGTTTCAATTTCACCAAATTGGCTAAAATCAATCTCTTTAGCTTCAGGTAAATTAAATCCAAGTCCAGAACCAGTTCCAGCTGCTGCAACTGCTGGTTTAGATAATTGCTCTTTTACATAAGCTTTAATATCTTCTTTAAGAACTCTTCCTTTTCTACCACTTCCTTTAACAAATCCTAAATCAACACCAAACTCACGTGCAAGTTTTCTAACAGATGGAGAGGCATAAACTTTTGTCGCTTTTTGTGTTAATACAGCTTGTGCAACAGGTGCTGTTACAGCTGCGATTTCTTGTACAGAAACAGGAGTTTTAACTTCCTTTTTTACAGGCTCTTTTTTAGCTGGTGTTGGAACTTTTGATTCCATAACAACTGTTTTAACCATTTTTGCAATTCTATCACCTGAGTTAACTTTATCTCCAGCGCTTACAAATAGCTCTATGATTTCACCACCAAAAGGAGCTGGTACATCCATAGATGCTTTTTCAGTCTCAAGTGTGATTAAACCATCTTCAAACTCAACAGTATCACCAACAGCTACCATAACATCTATTAAATCAACATCTTTATCAGCACCTAAATCAGGAACAAATACCTCTTCGATTACTGAACAAATTGTTTGTTCATTTACAAATTGACAAGAAACTTGTGCACCACTTGCACTAATTGCTTTTAGTTCATCTTCAGCATCTTTTACACTCATAGGTGATGAATCACTTGATGTATCTGCAACTGGTGTTGCTTCTACTTTTTGCTCAACTGCAGCTGGTACTTCAATTTTTTCTTCTTGGCTAGCTTCTTCAGCAACTTCAACTCTAGCAATTAAATCACCAGAGTTCATTTTGTCACCAACTTTTACAAGAATCTCTTTTACAACTCCACCATGTGTTGTAGGAACATCCATCGAAGCTTTTTCTGTTTCAAGTGTGATAAGACCATCTTCTTCTTCAACTGTATCACCAATTGATACCATAACATCAATTAAATCAACATCTTTATCAGCACCTAAATCAGGAATAAATATATCTATAATTTTACCCATAATTTACTCCTTACATTTTCACTGGATTAATTTTGTTAGCATCAATGTTATATTTTTTCATTGCATCTTTAACAACAGATTTTTCGATTTTACCAGCATCAGCTAATTGAGCAAGTGTAGTAAATACAATAAAGTCAGCATCAACTTCAAAGAATTTTCTTAAGTTTGCTCTAGAATCAGATCTACCATAACCATCAGTACCTAATGCTTTAAATTTACCTTTAACAAATGGTGAAATTTGCTCAGAGTATGATTTCATATAATCAGTTGCTGAGATAATAATATTTTCATCATCGCTTCCTAAAACTTGATCAACATATGAAGTTTCATCTTTCTCATCAATATTTAATAAGTTTCTTCTCTCAACATCTTGAGCTTCTCTTGTTAACTCATTATATGATGTAACAGAGTAAATATCAGATGCAATACCATATTCATTTGCTAAAACATCAGCAGCACTTAACACTTGTTGGAAAATTGAACCAGAACCTAATAGTTTAACCTTATGATTGTTTTTAGCATCAAGAGATTTAAATTTATAGATACCTTTTAAGATACCCTCTTCAACACCCTCCGGCATAGCTGGTTGTTGATAGTTTTCATTTAATGTTGTAAGATAATAGAATACATCTTCTTGATTCTCACCATACATTCTTTCAATTCCATTTTGAACAACAACAGCAACTTCATATCCAAATGTTGGATCATAAGTTACACAGTTTGGAATTGTATTAGCAATAATATGTGAATGACCATCTTCATGTTGTAATCCCTCACCATTTAGTGTAGTTCTTCCAGATGTTCCACCAACTAAGAAACCTCTAGCCATTTGATCTCCAGCTGCCCAACAAATATCACCTGTTCTTTGGAATCCAAACATTGAGTAGAAGATATAAAATGGAATCATTGGACAATTATTTACAGAGTACGAAGTTGCAGCTGCAACCCAAGAACCCATTGCACCAAGCTCATTAATACCCTCTTGTAATACTTGACCTTTTTTATCCTCTTTATAGTATGCAACTTGATCTCTATCTTGAGGAATATATTTTTGACCCTCAGATGAGTAAATACCAAGCTGTCTAAACATACCTTCCATACCAAATGTTCTAGCTTCATCAGGTACGATTGGAACAACTCTTTTTCCAATTTTTTTATCTTTTACAAGTACATTTAAAACTCTAACAAATGCCATAGTTGTAGAGATTTCTCTATCTCCACTTCCACCTAAGATTGCTTCAAATTTATCTAAAGTAGGAATCTCAAGTTTTTCTGTAAATTTAGCTCTTCTTTGTGGAAGATATCCATGTAACTCTTCTCTTCTAGCTTTCATATATTTCATCTCTTCTGAATCTTCAGGGAAAGTATAATATGGATAGTTTTCTAATTGTTCATCAGTTACAGGAATTCTAAATCTATCTCTAAATTTTCTTAATGAATCAGTATCAACTTTTTTAACACCGTGAGCAATATTTTTACCCTCAGCTGCTTCACCCATCCCGTAACCTTTTACAGTTTTAGCTAAAATTACAGTTGGTCTATCTTTAGTTGCATTAGCTGCTTTATATGCTGCATAAACTTTAAGTGGATCATGACCACCTCTGTTAAGTGCAAAAATTTCAGCATCAGACATATTTTCAACTAATTTTGCAGTTTCAGGGTATTTGTTAAAGAAGTGTTCTCTTGTATAAGCTCCACCTTTTTGTTTAAAGTTTTGATACTCACCATCAACAGTCTCTTCCATAAGTTGAAGAAGTTTTCCTGATGTATCTTTTCTTAATAATTCATCCCAATGTCTTCCCCAAATAACTTTAAGTACTCTCCAACCATTTCCTCTAAAGTTACCCTCAAGCTCTTGGATGATTTTTCCATTTCCTCTTACAGGTCCATCAAGTCTTTGTAAGTTACAGTTAATAACAAATACTAAGTTATCTAATCCCTCACGTCCAGCTAAACCAATAGCTCCAAGTGATTCTGGCTCATCACACTCACCATCACCCATATAACAATATACTTTTTGCTCTGAGCAATCTTTAATTCCTCTGTCAGTTAAGTATTTTAAAAATCTTGCTTGATAAATAGCTTGAATTGGTCCAAGTCCCATAGATACAGTTGGAAACTGCCAATAGTTTGGCATAAGTTTAGGGTGTGGATATGAAGATAAACCATCTTCTAGTGCCTCTTGTCTAAAGTTATCCATTTGAGCTTCGCTAATTCTACCCTCAACAAATGATCTTGCATAAATACCTGGAGAAATATGTCCTTGATAAAATACTAAATCTCCACCATCTTTTTCATTTGGTGCTCTAAAGAAGTGGTTAAATCCAACATCATATAGTGTTGCTGATGATTGAAACGATGCAATATGACCACCAAGCTCTAAGTTCTTTTTAGAAGCTCTTTGTACCATCATAGCTGCATTCCATCTAATAGCAGATCTGATTTTCTTTTCGATATCTCTATCTCCTGGCATCTTTGGCTCATCATCTACATCAATACTATTTAAGTATGCTGTTGTAGCTTTAAAAGGTAGGTAAGTTCCTTTTCTTCTTGCTTTATCAATTAGTTTCTCTAAAAGAAAGTGAGCTCTTCTTGGCCCTTCTGTTTCTAATACTGCATCTAAAGCTTCAATCCACTCTTGCGTTTCAGCTGGATCGACGTCTTTTAAAACATCGTTTAAGTTTAAACCTGACATTTATTAATCCTTATTAAATTTTTCATTAGTTTTTGTGATTATTTCTATTTTTACAAAAGAACATATGCACATTATGTAAAAAATATGTAAAACCAATATCGTATTACTCGAATTGTGAGCATATGATACTTTAAACAAATTAAATTATTTTTATTTTAAAAAATTAATTTATTTTCTTAAGTTAAATTAGAATTTTTATCAAATATAATGAAAAAAGTTCAAATTTTAAAGAATTTTAACATATATTTGTGAGAATTACGTGATAAAATTTAATAAAAATTTAAGTTTTATACTATAAAAATTATTTTTTAGAAGAGATGTTTACATATGATTGAAGAAAAAAGCCAATTTAGAGTTATAATTGATAGTAAAAATAGTGCTGTTGAGAATATGTCAAAAGATGAGGCATTGTTGTCTTGTTTTAAAGAGAATGATAAAGCAATATTAAGATTTTATTATTGGGATAAAAGCTTTACTATAGGTATCTCACAAGATTTTTCTATGTATGAATTTTGTGAAGAGTTTGATGGTAATTATGCAAAAAGAGTTACAGGTGGTGGAGTGCTTTTTCACGGACATGATTTATCATATTCATTGGTAATTCCAACTGCACTTTTAAAGAGTTACAATATTAAACAGTCCTATGAAAAAATATGTTATTTTTTATTAAATTTTTACAAAAAACTAGGTTTAAAGACTAATTATGCAAAAGATGATGAGAGTGTAGAGCTATCTAAAAGTGCCTTTTGTCAAGTAGGTTTCGAAGCTTACGATATTTTGGTAAATGGACACAAAATAGGTGGAAATGCACAAAGAAGAACAAAAAGAGCTATCTTTCAACATGGTTCAATTCCTTTATATAGTGTGAAAAATAGTAACATGAATAAAGAAAGATTTGGTATAAGTTTGGAAGAATTAAGTATAAATTTAGATTATAATGAAGCAACAAAACTTCTACTTGAATCATTTCAAGAGAGTTTTAATGTAGAGATTGAATACTCAAAATTAAATGAAATAGAATTAAATAAAAAAGAAGAATTATTAAAGGGAAAATATGACTATAGCAACTAATACAAACTTTAGTGAGAAAAAAGTAAATTATAAAAAACCTGAATGGTTAAGAAAAAAATTAACACCTAGTGCACAATTGGAGATGGAAGCTTTATTAAAAGATGTTGGAGGTTTACATACAATATGCCAAGAGGCAAAATGTCCAAATATATCTGAGTGTTTTGCAAAGAAAAATGCTACATTTTTGATTTTAGGAAATATTTGTACAAGAAGATGTTCATACTGTAATGTAATGACAGGACTTCCAACTGAAGTTGATTTAAATGAGATTGACCAAGTTACAACATCTGTAATACATCTTGGACTAAAATTCGTAGTTATTACAAGTCCTGCAAGAGATGATTTACCTGATGGTGGAGCTATGCAGTTTTATAGAGTAACAAAAGATATTTTAGAAAAAGCACCTGGAACTCAAGTTGAGATTTTGATACCTGATTTTAAAGCAAAAGAGGAATCACTTCAAACTGTTATAGATAGTGGAGCTGTTATTATAGGTCATAATATAGAAACAGTTCCTAGATTTTATAAGATTAGAAAAAATGCTTCATATGAAAGAAGCTTAAAAGTTCTAAAAAGATTAAAAGAGTTAGGTGGAGATAAAATCAAAACAAAATCAGCTCTTATGGTAGGACTTGGTGAAACTGAAGAGGAGATGGTACAAGTATTTAAAGACCTTGTTGCTGTTGGTTGTAAGTTTTTAAGTATCGGGCAATATTTAGCACCATCGGGTGATTATGAAAAAGTTGTAGAGTATGTAAAACCTGAGCAGTTTGCTAGATATAAAGAGTTAGCTATGGATTTAGGTTTTGAGTTTGTACACTCAACACCATATGCTAGAAGTTCATACTTAGCACATGAGTATTTAGGTCATGAAAGTGCAAACAAAGATTTACTAAAATAATAAGATGATATAATCCTTTTTTTATAAAAAGGATTATTCATAAACTTAATTGAAGAAGATTATCAAAACATAAAAGATAAAGAGTTAGTAGAACTTTTTATCAACTCTAACACTAGTAAAAAATATATACTAGGAATAAATAAATTCACAAAATCAGTTCAAAAATATATTGAAGTTGATGGAATAATTGATGATTTTACAAGGGTACAAAGCTCAAGAAAAAAATTAATTTTAAAAATAGATGAAGTTCCAAAAGATGCTTTGATTTTATGTTGTGTTCAAGGAAGTCCTTTAGAGGTTAAAATAAAACTTGATGAGCTGGGATTTAAAAATATTAATTATCTAGCTTTTTATAAATATAGTGGATTTGACTTAGCAACACCACCTTTTATAGATGACTTCAAAGATGATTATAAAAATAACAAAGAGCAATACAAAAAAACTTATGAATTATTAGCCGATAAAAAATCAAAAGAGATATTTACCAAAGTGATTAATTTCAAAATCTCCTTTGATTTTTATTTTATGGAGGGTTTTACAAATAATTTTGAAAATCAATATTTTGATGATGAGCTTATCCCAAAGATTAAAAATATAAGATTTGTAGATGGTGGAGCCTATGTTGGTGATACAATTCCAAATATCATAAAATATTTTCCCGATTATGAAAAAATATACTGTATCGAGCCAAATAATTTACATATAAATATAGCAAAAAGAGATTTTGGAAATAATGAAAAAATAGAGTTTATAAATTGTGGTTTAGGCAATAAAAAAGAGCAAATAGAAGAAAACACAAAAGAGCAAAATAACTGCAATCACAACTACCAAACAAACAATATAAACACAATAGATAATATAATAAATGAAAAAATAGATTACATAAAACTAGATATCGAAGGCGCTGAACAAGATGCAATAAAAGGTGCAAAAAATACCATAAAAAAATACCACCCAATCCTAGCAATTTGTATATATCATAAGGCAGAAGATTGGTATAAAGTCCCACAATTAGTCTTAGAAATAGAGCCAAACTATGATGTTTATTTAAGACATTATATGGAAGGAATATATGAGACTGTTATGTATTTTATACCGAAAAATTAAGGCACTTTTTTTAATATTTACATTTTATTTTAAGTATAAGGTTTAAATTCTTCGGTAGAAAAAGGCTCAAAGTTTTCAGCCCATTTTGTTGAAAATTTACATAATAATTTTAATTGTAATGGGGCATCATGATTTACCTTTTTAATAGTGATACTTACATTTTTATCTCCATTAAGTTCCATGAGTTTATAAAAATCTTTAACAAAAAATGATGGACAATATCCTAATAGTTCAACTGGATCATCTTGTGTTCTTAGTGCTAGCGCAAATGGATCTACTTCATTTTGAACATCTTTCAAAATTAATAATTTATCATTATTATTTAACTTGGATAATCTTTTAACATAATGTTCTGCGATATGACTGATTCCATGTGAAAAGAATAATACTTCATAGTCACCATTTTTATTTTTTTCAGGAATTGGAAATAATTGTAACTCGTCAGTTGCTCTAATTCCTCTACTTCTTGACAATTCAAGTAGTTCATTTTTATTTTCACCAATATCTAACCATTTAATATAGTCATTATATTCTGGTCTTGATTTAGCTAGTAATCTATTTTTAAAAATAGGAAATAAACTTTCTGAACTATATGTGTTTTTTAACTCATTCATTTGACCAAAAGGTTGAAAATTTGTAATTTTTGCTCCATTAGTGTAATTAAAATAATACATGTCATTTTTATATTCTAAACAACCAATTGGAATCCATTGTCTACTTTCAGGGTTTTTCCATGCCAAAATTAATTTAGTAATCATTTTAATAATGCCTCTTTTATTTCTAATAATCTTTTTTTATTTTCTTCTAAAATCTTTAATGCAAATTCTATAGATATATTGCTTATTAAGTGTTCTGGAATTTTATCAAAAAAATTTCTTACTTTATTTATATCTAACTCTTCTAATTTATTTAACCAATATAATGCTATATCTTTATTAGAATCTGCACAAAGCCTAAATGCCTCTATAGTTTTTAAATTTTTATCTTTATTATCAAAAAATGGTGTTTTTGCCCTTGTAACAAAATGCTTAACCATTCGACCTGTATCTTTTGTTTTTAATCTTTCTGTTTTTTCTTCATCACTTTCTCTACACCCAAGACCAGATGCATGGTCATATGTAGGAGATAAAAAAAATTCTTTAGATGGTGAAATTATCCAGCTCCAGTTTTCATGATGCCTATCTTGATTAGATATCAAACAATCAAGCATAATATACCCTATAAATACATCAATTGGCTTAGACAGCTTATTCTTCTGATAATCAATAGGTAATTTTAAAAATTCAGCTTTCATGATTGTAAGTACAAGCTTTAATTTATATTCTCGTATTTTATAACTTTTGTTATCTTCATTCTTTTCTATTGGATAACTAATGTCTTTATCTAATAGTTTATATGTTTTAGCTAAAAGTTCATTTCCATGTATAAGTCTATGGTCTTTTGGAACAAAACTAGGCGTAATCGTACCTTCTTTTTCATTCCATATTGCAAATTCATATTTTGCATGAGGGATATTTAATAGGTTACATAGTTCTGCAACTACAACTTCAACCCAATTTTCTCCAGTATTTGGTATTCCAATTTTAAATAACTTTTTAAAATTATCATTGTCATCATGAAACCAAAATTTACGTTTTGTTCCTAATGGTTCAATTGATTCATATTTATGTAAAGGAACTTCAATGATATGTAACTTTTTCATGTGGGATTTTATCTAATATTGTCTTATATAGACAATAAAAATAAAGTTAAGAAATATACTTCATTGATGAAATGACTAAAGATAGAAAGTAAGTCCATTATAAAAAATGACCCATTCTACCTATCCGAAGAAGCTTCCTTTGGAGTTTTATCAGTAGATGGGAACTTTTGTAAAGAATTATATCTAAAATGAAACGCATTATCTATAGATACTTGATTTTATTTATTAAAAAAATTTGATATAAATATTTTTTTTGCTATTTTTTGGTAAAATAAAACTAATTTTATTATTTTAAGGTCTGTTTTATGTCTATGTTTCAAAGTTCTGTATTAAAAAGTTTTTCACAAGATGAAGTCTTAGTTGATAATAAGAAAAAATGGGATAAGAACCTTTCTTTTTCTTTTTTAATTTTGTTTATCATATTGTTTAATGGTTGTTCAAATACACCTAATATCCCTTCTGATTTTATAATTGATTATAAGCAAAAAGTAATAGAAGATTTTAAAAATGAAGTATATAAAAATTATACTATTAAGCAAGAAAAAACTGTATATGTAGGTAATGAAATTATAGAAAATAGTAATTTAAAAAGATATTATAAAGATGTATTTACTATTAAATATAAAGCTTCAATGGATTATAAAAATATTCTAAAAAATAAAGTATATGAGGTTCAAGGGTATTCAAGAGAAGACAATAATGTAAATTACGTATTCATATTTTCAGAAAATGGCTATTTTAGGTATTTAAAGTTAGATAACAATGGAAACATAAAAAATACAAACCTTTATGACTCTTCTGGAAAAATTCTAATTTCAGATTATATTCAAAATTCTAATTTAAAGTTTGAATCAATAAAATTAAGAGATGAAGTTAAAAGTTACTCTAAATTTTTAGATGGTTCTTTTAAATATCAATTAATCTATAGTGGTAAAGATGGAAATAATATAAAAATTGCATATCGAGAATTTTCAAATGATATGGCAAGAGCCGCTTTTTATCAAAATCTTACATACAATCTAAACGAAAGTAAAGTTATTAGATATAAAAATATTAAGATTAAAGTAATAAAAGCAACAAATGAAGGTATTAAATACATAGTATTAGAAGATTAGTTTTTAAAATGCATAGTTAATAGTTTAACAAGAAAAAAAAGAGAAAAGTAAAAAGGAAATAAAGGTATCAGTCATATTCTTTTTCTGAAGTTATGTCTTTTTGAGATAATACAGCAGAAATAAAATATTTTTTCGACAAAGATATTGTCGAATTTAGAAATGAATTTCATACTTTAATACATAAAAAAGCATCTATAATAAATACTATAAATCAAAGTAAAAATGAATTTGTGGAATAATCATCTAAAGTAAGTGATAAAATAGACTTTTTATATGAAAAAAACATGAAAAAATTTGATAAATACCTTAACTTTAAAAAAAATTTATAATTTTACATTCTCACATTTTATTCAATAGTTAGTGTATATGAGTATTTCAAAAAGTTTATATAATTCTTGTATAAACTTCAAAGGTTAAAAAATGCAAGAACTTATGATAAATGAAAGCAACATAAAAGAGAAAATCCATAATATAAGAAACCAACAAGTGATGTTAGATAGAGATTTAGCAGAACTTTATGGAGTTGAAACAAAAGTTTTTAATCAAGCAGTAAAAAGAAATATAAAAAGATTTCCGCAAAATTATAGATTTCAATTAAATAATAAAGAAAAAAATCAACTGGTCACAAATTGTGACTGGTTAAACAGTTTGAAACACTCATCATCTCTACCTTATGTTTTTACTGAACAAGGTGTTTCTATGTTAAGTGCAATACTAAAAAGCGATAAAGCCATTGATGTAAGTATAAAAATAATAGATTCTTTTGTATCTAAGAGAAAACAAATATCCCAAAATATTCCTATGTTTGAGATTGAAAGTTTTGATATTTTGAAAAGATTGAAGTAAAAGCTAAGTTAATCAAACCTTTTAAAATCATCATCTTCACTTCCATCTTTTTTTCTATTTTTAAATTTCCACATGGTAATAAAATATTTAATAGAAGCAAAGCCTAAAATTAGTGTTATTATAAAAAGTCCAATATATACTAAAAGAATTGCTAGATCCATAAAAAAGCCTTTTTATTAGTATAACTTACTTTTTACTCCATGTAAACAAGCTAAAACTCAATAATTGTGATAATATTCCATTAAAATAAAAATGACGGAGAATTATGGATTTCAATAAATTAGAAGTATCAGTAAAAGAGAGTTTACACAAAGAGTTTAGTACTTACTCTAAAATCTTAGAGGGGGATAATTTTTTTCTAAAAACAGTTGAAGAGATTAGAGAACAAAAGTTAAACCCAATTTTAAATGAAACAGGAATATTTCATACAACTAAATGCAAAATAACATTAAGTAAGTCTATTTATAAAGAGACTTTATCTTTACTTTTTGATGCAATTAGAAGAGAAGAAAAAACAGGTGATTTACTAAATGGAGTATTACCAAAAGATTATAAAGCAACAATGAATATGCTTAGAACACTAAAATCTACAACTGTTACTTTTCAATCAAAAGTAAGCGGTGAGAGCTTTAGTTTTAATATATTAGATACAAGTGTTGAGAAAAAGACAAAAGTTACTTTTGCTTTTAAAGCAATCTTTTTCTATCATTTAGATGAGTTGAAAAAAGTGTTATTTTATAAAAGTGATTCTAAATAATCTTAAAAAAGTTAAATACTTTTCTTTGAATAACTATTAAAAGCAAAGAACTAAATAAGGCAACTATTGTTCCATATAAAATACCAATAGCGGGATAGGTAAAATATACTAAATATGAGTAAACTACAACGCTTGTAAGTCCAAAGGGTGTATTTTTTATGATAGTTCTTGCTTGTAAATTACTATGATTAAAATGAATTATCAAAAGTAGTGGCAATAATATAGTTGGGAATGATGAAAAAATACCAGCTATATTTGAGGGTACATATTTTGGTAGATTTGTAATCACTAAAAATATTGCTATTGTAAGAGTACTTCTTATAAGAATATCTATAAGGGTAACTTTTGATGTTTTTACCATCTTAAAATCCTCTTTTTTTGAAAAATATATAGCACTTATAATCAATAGGGTGAAGATTATTAGAGGAGTTAATATAATATGTGGTGGAATAAAAGATAAAATAAAAGCAATTATCAAATAAGAGATAAAAGATACAATCAAGCTAAATATAACTTGCAGTTTTCCACTATAAAAAGTACTAATATAATATCCAATAGAAAAAGCCAAAGCAGCAAAAAGTCCATGGATATTGTATAAAGCTGTTTGTTTAACATAATCAACTCCATACTCAATAGCAAAAAATAGAAGTGTAATAGAGCTTCCAACAGGAAGTCCTGAAAGCATACCTGAAACTTTTGGACTCACTTTTTCTGCAATTGCGGTTAATGATAAAACTAAACTTACAACGGCAATTGCTTTGATGATTAATAATTCCATTTTGACTCATATTTATAAATTAATAAAAATGCAATAATATCCATAAAAAGTAAAATAAATGTTTAGCTATACTTTCATCTAAAGGAAAAAATATGGCAGACCCAAAAAAAAGATTTGATGTGAAAATTGGTGCAAAAGTAAATATAGTTTTAAAA
The DNA here is from genome assembly GCA_965662175.1 of Arcobacter sp. GTDB lineage: Bacteria > Campylobacterota > Campylobacteria > Campylobacterales > Arcobacteraceae > Arcobacter. The sequence goes on from CBFIGT010000004.1 coordinate 48,897, forward strand.
CAAGACCAAAGAAGTGGAAAACTAACTCAAGGAGTTGTTAAAAACTTACTTACAAACTCTCCCTCTCATCCCCATGGTATAAAAGTACGGCTTCAAGATGGACAAGTTGGACGTGTGCAAGAGATTTTATAAATGAAGTTATATATTGATGGTGATGCTTTTCCAAATATGCTTAAGCCTATTGTTTTAAAAGCCATTGAAAAAAGAGCTATTGAGACTTTGGTTTTTGCAAATAAAAAGATAAATATAGGAAAATCAAATCATATTACTTATATTATAGTTGAGCTTGGAGCTGATGAGGCTGATAATAAAATAGTGGATGAGGTAAAAAAAGGCGATTTAGTAATCACAGCTGATATTCCTTTGGCTGATCGTGTTATAAAAAAAGAGGCTCATGCAATAGACCATAGAGGAACAGCATATACTGATGATAATATAAAAGAGTATTTGGCCTATAGAAACCTAATGGAAGAGTTAAGAAGTGCAGGTGAGATGACCAAAGGTCCAGCTCCTTTTAATCAAAAAGATGTACAAAAATTTGCAAACTCTTTTAATGCACATTTACAAAGTAATCAATAATATCATAAGTAAAACTAATAATATTATTAATTACAATTTAAGAACTTTACTCTTATAATAAAATTCTAATCATAAGAATTAGTAATATTAAAAGAGGAAAAAATATGAAAAAAACGTTTTTTATTTTATTATCAACATTGTTGATAAGTACAGCTTCAATAGCTAGTGAAAATATGGCAAAAGGCTTAAATGTAATTGTTACATCAAAAGATGCACAAACTCAAATGATGGCTATGGTTTTATCTATGATGACAATCCAAGATAATAAAAAAGTAAATATGGTACTTTGTTCAGATGCTGGAGATTTAGCTGTTAAAGGTATGGAAAGTCCTTTACTTAAACCTAAAGATAAATCACCAAAAATGATGTTAATGGCTTTAATCAAAAAGGGTGCAGATGTTAAAGTTTGTCCATTATATTTACCAAATGCTTCAAAAGATGCTTCAGTACTTTTAGATGGAATTACAGTTGCAAAACCAGCTGAAGTTGCTCAAAATCTACTAAATAAAGATTATCAAAACTTAAGTTACTAATAAAATAAAAAACTCTACAGCTAAAGAATTTTTATATCTGTAGAGTTTTTTAACAAATTATCTTACAATTTGTAATGTTTTATACTTTTAAAACTCCCCTATATTTAGGCGAATTTTAACATATTTACAAATTTTTTTTTAAAATTTATTAAAAAAGTTGGTAAAAAAGTGGAAACATCGATTGTAGTAACTTAAAATTGTTTTGTATCTAAAACAAATTTTGGTCTCAAATTGGACCAAGTGAAAGGTACAACACATGTCAAAAAAAGAATTT
>CBFIGT010000004.1:50292-57552 GCA_965662175.1 Arcobacter sp.
AAATAAAAAACTCTACAGCTAAAGAATTTTTATATCTGTAGGGTTTTTTAACAAATTATCTTACAATTTGTAATATTCCTATATCTTTTTTTAAATATTAGATAATATTCCCCTATGAATTTAACAACACAACAAAAAGAGATAATTGAATCTGTAAAAAAATATAGAAATATCAAAATAAATGCTTTTGCTGGAACTGGTAAAACGACTACTCTAAAGCTAATAGCAAATGAGTATCATGAAAAAAAGATACTATATTTAGCTTTTAATAGTGCTATAAAAAATGAAGCTAGTTCAATTTTTCCTAATAATACAAATGTTAAAACAACCCATGGTTTAGCTTTTGCTGCAATTAAAAAAAATACTACTTTGGATTTGAATAGTTTAGTAAATTATAGGGCTATTGATATTTCAAAAGAGTTTCAAATCACTTACAATCAAGCAATTGCTGCTTTAAAAATCTTTGAAAATTTTTGTAACAATACAAAAGATAAAATAGATAAAGATGATATAGAACACAAAACAGCTAGTAAGATGTTTAATAATATGCTACTTGGTGTAATGAAACCAAGCCATAGCTTTTATTTGAAGTATTACTATTTGCTTATCTCAAAAGAACAAATTCCCCAATTTACCTATGATATTATTATGCTTGATGAAGCCCAAGATACAAATGAAGTTACTTTAGGAATTTTTGAAGCTCTTAGTTCAAGAGTTAAAATTTATGTGGGAGATAGACATCAACAGATTTACTCATTTAGGGGAAGTAAAAATGCCCTTGATAAAATAAGATGTGATAAAGAGTTTTATTTATCTATTAGTTTTAGATTTAATGAAACTATTTCAAACTATGCAAATATATTACTTTCTAGTTTTAAAAATGAAGAGGTAAAAATTGAGTCTTTAGAGATGGATAAAAATGATATAAATACAAATGGATATATCTCAAGAACAAATGCCCAACTAATATCAACAATATCCCAAAGAATAGATGATAGAGAACCTTTTGTGACAGTTCGAGACCCAAATGAGATTTTTAATTTAACAATAGAGGTATATTATTTTTTAAATAATCAAAAAGAGGATATAAAAAGAAATCGATTTTTGAAAGATTTTACAAGCGAAGATGAGCTTAGTGATTATGCAAAAGAGGTTGAGGATTTTGAACTTAAATCTGCACTAAAAGTTGCACGTGAGTATAAAGAAAAAGTTTTTGATTTTAAAGATATAGCTGATAAGTTTTATAAGGCTTGGCAAAATAGAGCTTTAAATGGCTTTGATAAGAGATTAAATGAGATTTTATTTTTAACAACAGCTCACACAGCAAAAGGTTTGGAGTGGGATAGGGTAACAGTTGCTGATGATTTTACTGATTTTGCTGATTTGATTGTGGATTTAGGTTGTAGTAGTTTAAAAGATTTTAAAAAACAACAAAATCATTTAGCAAATCAAGAGTTATTAGATGAGTTTAATCTTTTTTATGTGGCAATTACAAGAGCAAAAAAAGTGCTAGTAAAAGATAGTGAAAACTTTCATTATCTTATGGCAAAAAATATTGAAAAACTAATAGATACAAGAATAAAAGAGTCAAAAGATAACATTGAAGTTTTAAAATCAAGTAAAACAGATAAAAAAGTAAGCCTTTCAAAAATGCAAATTGAGGATAAACAAGGCTTAAAAGAACAAAAAAATATAGATAGTGGAAAAGCTAAAAAAAGTGGTTTAAAATGGAGCTTAGAGGATAAAATAAAACTAAAATCTATGTATAAAAAAGATGAAGCTTTAACTCAAATCTCTTCAAAACTTGAAAGAACTACAGGAGCTATTTTAGGTGAACTTTTAAAAAGTGAAATTATAAATAAAAGTGAACAATTAAAACTATCAAATATGCTAAAAAGCAATAATTTTAAGTTTGTAAAAAGAAGCTCTTTAGAAATAGAACAAGCTTTTTAATCAATTTCAATCTCACATACAACTTGGGCATGGTCACTTTGTAAAAGTGAACCATCTAAGCTCTTTTGTAGATGTTCATCATAAACCTTATAATCGCTGATTTTATCTTTTAACTCATTTGATACAAAAATATAATCAATAACATTTCCATAAGCTTGATAATATGAAGTAGGAACTCTTTTTATCTCTTTTTGTTCAGGGTGAGGATTATAAATCTCATTTTTAAAATAGTAATAGGCATCAAAAAGAAGTGATTTGTTTTTATTATTATGGTACTTACTATTTGTAAGTGCATCTATGCAAAGAGAGAACTCTTTGTCATTTAAATCACATAAAAATATTATTGGTATTTTTGACTCTTTTATATCAAAATAAAGGGAAGAAACTTCGCACAATCTTTGTTGAAGTGAGGGTGAATAGTTGTTTTTTATGGACTCTTTTGTTTTTTCAATTTTCTCTTCTAAGCTTGTGCTTTTATTAAAAATAAACTCAAACTCATTTAATCTATTTGATTTAAAATGATTTACATAAACAGCAATTTTACTCTTATTTGGAAGCTCAATTATTGCTTTAATTGGAGTTCGTGAAAAAGAAAAAACTCCTTTAAAAAAGTGTTTTTTAATACTTGAAATATCATATCTAACTTTTTTATGGCTTATTATTGGATATTTTGAAGCAAGGGCAACAATTGTAGAGATGAAAATATTTGGTTTTTTACTATTTACTTTTGCTGTATCAACAGTCAAAAAATAATCATATCCCAACTCTTGACATAATTGCTTTAATTCATTTGTAGAGAAAAGCTCTTGAAAACCTATTACATCGCAATTCATTAGTGTTATTTGAGATTTAATCCAATCATTTTTACTTTTCCATTCATCTAAAGTGAATTTATCTTTTTTTAAATACCAAGAGTTTGGTGGTGAACAGTATTGAAAAAGATTAAAAGTGCCAAAACGAAATTTCATAAATATATAAACCTATTTTTTAATGATTTTATTTTATTTTCTCTTAAAATCTAGCAAGAACTTATTATTTCTTTATATCTATATCTTTCACCCATTTGAAGAAGACATTTTTCATGGACTTTTAACTCACTACTTGTGAACTCTTTTCCATTCATTTTTAGTTTTTCATAAATTATTTTAAATTGTTCATTTGAAAAATCTTTTACTTTTGCTTCTTTAACTATATTTGGAATTTCACTAATATCATTTTTAGGCATTTTAAAATCGCAATAGTAGTGTCCTTTTGTATTTACACCCCAATAATTTAAGCCAAGTTTATTATAAAAAGATATTGAAGATGAAACGCAGTTCATTTTAAATCTATTAATATCTTTTTTTGCAAAATAGTGAAAAAAATAGCTAATTAGCTCTAAGGCATAATTTTTTTTTCTAAACTCCAATGGTGTAAGAATTCTATGAATTATTAAGTATTCATTATTTTTTGATATGGAATAAAAAAGATAACAAAGTATTTCATCATCATCAATTAAGCATAAAGGTGAGTATTTTTCCCAACTATAATAGTTATCCCATAACTCTAAAGACTCTTTTGAAAACTTTAAACTTTTTAAATCACCAATAGTATGAGCATACTCCAAAAACAAATCACGGGAAAGATTTTTGATTTTCATTTGACCTCTTTTAAAAAGAAAAAGCCAAGTAAAAACATAAAAGACTAATTCATGATATTTATCTAAACTACTATGATTTTTTATAAAAGTCAAGTTTTATGATATACTTTCAAAAAATATAAAGGCTTTCCCATTATTCAAAACAATAAAACTATTTTAGAACAGTTTAAATATTTTTGTGAGAAAAACAATCCAAAAGATATGGAAACTGCAATCAATTATTTTGCCATATTTGGTGGTTTAGATGTAAAAATTGATATGTCAAAACCTCTTGGAAAACTAATAGAGAGACATATTTTAAATGAGTATTATGATATTCAAGATTATATTTCTAAACTTACAAAAAACTCTTTACCATATTATAAAGTCCTAACAGGTATTGCTTTGGGAGATAGAAGAGTAAATAGTGCTTTTAAACGTTCTGAGATGGAGTATGATGATGGTTTAAAAGCTTTATATGAGCTTGAAGAGCTAGAGATAATTTATGCTGAGACTTCAATTGACCATATTACAAATAAATTTGAAGAGAATGATGTAGCTGATAAACTTCTATTTACTACTCCATTTTTAAGATTTTGGTTTGCTTTTGTATCCCCTTTATATAGAGGTATTAAAAGAAATGAATATAATGAGTTTTTTGAGAGATTTGGAAACTATAGTGCTGAATTTATGCAGTTGGTTTTTGAGCAAATCGCCCATGAGTTTGTAAAAGAGAGTTTTAAACACGACCCAATAGAAGAGATTGGAAGATACTGGGATGAGAATGATGAGATAAACTTAGTTGCCCAAACCCAATCAGGTGAAATTATAGTTGGTTCTTGTAAATATACAAATAGCAAAATGAAAAAAAGTGAATTAACAAGGTTAAAAGAGCTTTGTGAAAATCTTGATATTATTCCTGATCATGTATATTTATTTTCAAAAAATGGATTTACAAATGAATTAAAATCCCTAAAAGGTGATGGTTTAAGACTATTTACAGTAAAGAGTTTCAAACAGCTTTTAGCTTAAAAACTCTTCAACTCTACTAGCAAAATAAATAGGACACTCAATCATAGGATAGTGTCCTGCTTCCATACACTCAACTATTTCAAAATCCTTATAATATCTCTCAAACTGCTTTTTTATATTGTTTTTATGAAATGCTGGTAAATCATAATGTCCAAGTACTATTTTTATTGGAATAGTTATATTTTTAACTTCATTTATAAAATCACTTGTAAGATACATATTCATATATCCCATTCTAGCTTCTAAAGTCGAAGAGGTATATGCTACTTTTATTCTATAATCTCTCCATTTTTGATTATATCTTTTACTAGCACCATTAACAACTTCTTCAATAAAATTTTTATTTTTTTTCATACTATCTAAAAGTTTGGCTTGGGCTTCCTCTTTCATCTTAATTCCACTAGCTGTAATTGGTGTAATTAGAATTAGTTTTTTAATTTTTTGTTCAATTAGTGCAATTTTTTGAGCAATCATTGTTGACATTGAGTGAGCTAAAATAGTTACATCCTTTAGATTTAAAAATTCAATTAAGTTTTTTATATCATTAGCTGCTTCATCACAGTTAAATAAACCTTTAATCTCTTTAGATAAGCCATAACCACGTAAATCTGTAAATATAAAGCTAAATCTATCTTCATCAATAAATGGAATCATAGGCTTATAGTTTCTACAATCACCCATAAGTTCATGTAAAACTATAACTTTTGTATCTCCATTACCTACTATTTTGTGTTTTAATATTTGCATGTAAACTCTTTTTTAATGTAATTGAATTGGAATTATTAGATTATACAATAAGCTTCATCTAAAGAAACTTTAAGTACAAATTAAGTAAAATCCGTAACTTTTTTAGAAAACTTACGTTTCTCTAGAATGGTAGTATCGTTTTGATTATATAAATATATCAAAGTTTACGAGAAGCCTGAGCATTGCTTAATTGCTCAAACCAATTTAATTAAAGGGAAAAAATGCCTACTATCAATCAATTGATTAGAAAAGAGCGAAAGAAACAGGTTGAAAAATCTAAATCTCCAGCACTTGAAAAATGTCCACAAAGAAGAGGAGTATGTACAAGAGTATATACAACTACACCAAAAAAACCTAACTCGGCTTTAAGAAAAGTTGCAAAAGTTAGATTAACAACTGGATTTGAGGTTATCTCATATATCGGTGGTGAGGGTCACAACCTACAAGAGCACTCTATCGTATTAGTTAGAGGGGGAAGAGTTAAGGATTTACCTGGGGTTAAATATCACATCGTAAGAGGTGCTTTAGATACTGCTGGTGTTGCTAACAGAACTGTTGCAAGATCTAAATATGGTACTAAAAGACCAAAGAAATAAGTAGAAGGATAATAAAATGAGAAGAAGAAAAGCTCCAGTTAGAGAAATAATGGCTGATCCTATCTACAATAGTAAGGTGATCACAAAATTTGTAAATACAGTAATGTTAGATGGTAAAAAATCAACTGCTGAAAAAATTATGTATGGTGCAATTGCAAACTTAGATTCAAGAGGTGAAGAAGCTGGTATTGAATTATTTGAAAAAGCAATTGAAAATGTTAAACCACTTTTAGAAGTAAAATCTAGAAGAGTTGGTGGAGCAACATACCAAGTACCTGTTGAAGTTAGAGCTGTAAGAAGACAAACTTTAGCATTAAGATGGTTAGTTGACGCTGCTAGAAAAAGAAATGAAAGAACTATGGTAGAAAGATTAGCAAACGAATTATTCGAAGCTGCTAACGACAGAGGTGCTGCATTCAAGAAAAAAGAAGATATGCACAGAATGGCAGAAGCTAATAAAGCATTTGCACACTATAGATGGTAATAGGAAACTAATAAAATGGCTAGAAAAACACCACTTAACAGAGTTAGAAATATTGGTATTGCTGCACATATTGATGCAGGAAAAACAACAACTACTGAAAGAATTTTATTCTATACAGGTGTATCTCATAAAATTGGTGAGGTTCACGAGGGTGCTGCAACTATGGACTGGATGGAGCAAGAGCAAGAAAGAGGTATTACAATTACTTCAGCTGCTACTACTTGTCACTGGCCACACCCAAAAACTAAAGAGCAATTACAAATAAATATCATTGACACTCCAGGTCACGTTGACTTTACTATTGAAGTTGAGAGATCTATGAGGGTTCTTGATGGTGCTGTTGCAGTATTCTGTTCAGTTGGTGGGGTTCAACCACAATCTGAAACTGTTTGGAGACAAGCTAATAAATATAGAGTACCAAGAATGATATTCGTTAATAAAATGGATAGAACAGGTGCTGATTTCTTTAACGTTGAAAAACAAGTTAATGAAAGATTAAAATCAAATGCAATTCCTATTCAGTTACCAATTGGTGCTGAAGAGAACTTCAAAGGTATTATTGATTTAGTACAAATGAAAGCTATTGTTTGGGATGAAGATGCTGAAATGGGTTCTAACTACCATGTAGAAGAGATTCCTGCTGAATTATTAGATCAAGCTGAATCATACAGAGAACAAATGGTTGAAGCTGCTGCTGAACAAATTGAAGAGTTAATGGAAAAATACCTTGAGGGTGAAGAGTTAACTGAAGAGGAAATCGTTGCTGGTCTTAAAAAAGGTTGTTTAGCAATGGAAATTACTCCAATGACTTGTGGTACTGCATTTAAAAA
>CBFIGT010000005.1:0-57252 GCA_965662175.1 Arcobacter sp.
ACTCTCTCTAAAACTCTTGCCATAAATGGCTCATAAATTGACTCTTGGATTAATGCTCTTGATGGACAAGTACAAACCTCACCTGAGTTAAATGCAAATAAAACTAAACCTTCAATTGCTTTATCAAAGAACTCATCATCAGCGTCCATAATTGATTCCATGAAGATATTTGGAGATTTTCCACCAAGCTCTAAAGTAGATGGGATAATATTTTCAGTTGCATATTGCATAATTAACTGACCAGTTGTAGTTTCACCTGTAAATCCAACTTTTTTAACATCTGGATGAGTAGATAAATGTTTACCAATTTTTCCACCTGCACCATTAATAATATTAACAATACCTTTTGGAAGAACATCTTGAATAATTTCCATTAGAATTAAAATAGCCATTGGAGTTGCACTAGCTGGTTTTAAAACAACACAATTTCCAGCAGCAAGTGCAGGAGCTATTTTCCATGCAGCCATTAATAATGGGAAATTCCATGGAATAATTTGAGCAACAACACCTAATGGCTCATAAACCTCTTGAGAAACTGTATTTTCATCTAAATCAGCAACTGTACCAGTTTCAGCACGAATTACTGAAGCAAAATATCTAAAGTGGTCAACAACTAAAGGAATATCAGCATTAAGAGTCTCTCTTACAGCTTTTCCATTATCTAAAGTTTCAGCAACTGCTAATCTTTCTAAATTAGCTTCAATTGCATCTGCAACTTTATTTAACATTGTAGATCTTTCAACTATTGAAGTGTGTTTAAATGATTCAAAAGCTGTCATTGCAGCAGCAACAGCTGCATCAACATCAGCTTCATTTGATCTTGGAATTCTTGTTAAAACAGTTCCATCAACAGGAGAGATATTATCAAAGTATTCACCACTATTTGGAGCAACCCACTCTCCACCTATAAAGTTCTCAAATTGAGATTTGTATGTTGGTTTTGCGTATGCCATTTTATTTCCTTTTATATGTAAAATTTTCTTTTAAAACCTGAAAAATTTTGATAGTCAAATTTTTTCTGTACTGAAATCTTACACAAGAATTATAGCCTGAATATAGCTCAAATATAGCATGAGTATAGCGATAGGTAAAAAGCTCTACAAGGCCCATTATATAGGATTAGTAGCATTTACGTAGCATTTAAAATTTATGTTTTTTTTGGTCAAAAAGATTAATATTTTATGCTACAATAATTTCATGAAAACATTTAATTTTACATATCAAAACAATAGTTTCAAAAATATAATTGACTACTCATTGTTTAAAAATGAAGAGAATATATTAATACAAATATTTAGTGGACAAGATCATAGTACTTTAGAGTACATTATCTCTTTGCTTAGTAAAAATCTACCCCAAGCTATTATAATTGGTACTACAACTGATGGTGAAATTAAAGATAAAAAAGTATCTACTTTAAAAACAGTGGTCTCAATATCTGTTTTTGAAAGCACTTTTATAAAAGCTTCAATAAAAAAAGGTCTTAACTCATTTCAAAATGGTTATGATATTGCCCAAGAATTAATTACCTCAAATACCAAACTACTTATAACTTTTACAGATGGAACTTCAACAAATGGAGAAGAGTTCTTAAAAGGTATAACAGCTTTTGATAACTCAATTATGGTATGTGGAGGAATGGCTGGAGATAATGGAGTTTTTAAACAAACATATATCTCATTGGGCTCTAAAATAATTGGCTGTGGAGCTGTTGCTGTTTCTCTTAACTCTGATATTTTACAAGTTAGTAATGATTATAAATATGATTGGTCACCTATTGGAATTGAGCATACTATTGATAAGGTAATTGGAAATAGAATTTATGAAATATCAGGTATGAAAGCAATTGAATTTTATGAAAAATATTTAGGAGATAGTGATTCTCATACAGAGTTTCCCCTAATAGTTCAAAGAAATGGCATGTCAGTTGCCCGTGCTGTTTTAACACGTTATTCTGATGGAAGTTTAGGTTGTGGAGGAAATTTATACAAAGGGGATAAGGTTAAACTTGGATTTGCAAATGCTGAAATGATTATCAAAAATCCAGTGAAATATTTAAAAAATATTAACAACTATCCAGCTGAAACATTTTTTATTTATTCATGTATGGCAAGACGAAGATATATGCAAAATCTTATCAAAGTAGAGATAGAGCCTTTTGCACAAATAGCACCAACAGCTGGTTTTTTTACCTATGCGGAGTTTTTTCACACAAATAAAAGAAATGAACTTATGAACCAAACTATAACCTTAGTTGGTCTAACAGAAAATCCCCACTCCTCTAAAAAAGTTATTGAAGAGAGTAGTAATATTGTAAATCACAATGAAAGTTCATATGCAAAAACTATTCAAGCCCTTACAAGTTTAATTCAACAAAGTGCAAAAGATCAAAATGAGCAATCAAAAGTATTAGAAGAGCAGATTAAATATTCACAAAATTTACTAAAAAATCAAAAACTATTCCTAAGACACGCTGTTCATGAAACAAATACCCCTCTTTCAGTTATTATGAGCAATATTGATTTACATGAAATGGAACATGAAAAAAGCGAATATATCTCTAATATAGAGGTTGCTATGAAAAATATCTTCTCTATTTATGATGATTTAAGCTATTTGGTTAAAAAAGATCAAGTTGAGTATAAAATTTACTCCATAGATTTAATTGATTTTGTAAGAAATAGAGTCTATTTTTTCAAAAATGTAGCTAATCAAGTCTCTTCAAAATTTAGTTTTCAAACAAATAATGATGAGATGAGTATAAAATTTAGTGAAACAAAACTTCAAAGAATAGTTGATAATACATTAACAAATGCAATAAAATATACTTATAAGGGAAAACCCATCAATGTAAAACTTGAAAAAATTAATAAAACTCTTAAGTTTTCTGTTTCAAGTAACTCAAAAAAAATCCAACACCCTGAAAAAATATTTGAAGAGTATTATAGGGAAGAGAAATCAAAAGATGGTTTTGGTCTTGGATTAAACCTAGTAAAAAGAATTTGTGATGAAGAGGATGTTCTAATTGAACTTGTTTCAGACTCAAAAAACACATGTTTTACTTATACTTTTAAAGGATGCTGATGAAAATATTATTATTAGAAGATGATATTATGTTAAACAAAGCTATTAAACAATACTTAGAATCAACAGGTCATGCTGTTATTTCAGCAATGGATGGAAATTGCTGTTTAGAGATTTTAAAAGAAGAGAGATTTGATTTACTTGTTTTTGATATAAATGTTCCTGATGTGGATGGTTTAACTATTTTGGAGGATTTGCATAGCCAAAAAAGAATGGTACCCACTATTTTTATCTCAGCACTTATTGATATTGAAGATATTACACGTGCATTTGATATAGGTTGTCATGATTATTTAAAAAAACCTTTCCATTTAAAAGAGTTAACACTTAGAATAAACAAGATTTTAAAAACAAGACAAGTACCACAAGAGCATAAAAGATTATCAAAATCATATAGTTATGATGCAAAAAATATGATTCTACTTTTTAATAATGAACCTCAAATTTTACCAAAAAGACAAATACAAATTATTGATTTATTAGCTGCAAATAGAAGCTTAGTATGCAATTATGATATGTTTAGAGATTATGTTTGGAATGATGATTATATAGATAATGCAACTATTCGAGCTGAAGTGAATAGAGTAAAAAAAGTCTTAAAAGAGGATTTCATCTCAAATATTAGAGGAATAGGTTATATGGTTGAAAGACCTAACTAATCTATTTTATAATTTAAACAATAAAAAAGAGTAAAATAAGCACTAACAAACAATTTTATAAGCAATAAAAAAGAAGAATAATTAGTAAATATATTCTAGAATTTTAAAAAAATATAGGAAAAAAAATGCCAAAAAAAATTTCAAAAGTTCTAGTTGCAAATCGAGGTGAAATAGCTCTAAGAATAATTAGAGCTTGCAAAGAGTTAGACATTAAAAGTGTTGCTATTTTCTCTGAAGTTGATGTTGATGGGGTATGGGTTAGAAAAGCTGATGAGTGCTATCCACTTTTAGGTGACCCAATTCAAGCTTATTTAAATTTTGACAAAATTATTGCTTTAGCAAAAAAAGCCTCTTGTGATGCAATTCATCCAGGTTATGGCTTTTTATCTGAAAATGCTGAGTTTGCCAAAGCTTGTGAAAAAGCAGGTATTATTTTTATAGGTCCAAAAGCTGAGCATATTGCACTTTTTGGTGATAAAATGGCCTCAAAAGTAGCTATGAAAAAGATTGGTGTTCCAGTTTTAGAGGGGACGGATACTCCTATTTTAGATGTAAAAGAGGGTGAAAGAATCTCAAAAGAGATTGGTTTTCCAATTATTATCAAAGCTGCCTTTGGTGGAGGTGGTAGAGGTATGAGAATAGTAAAAGAGGAAAAAAACTTTAAAGAGATGTTTGAAGCAGCAACTTCTGAAGCTAAAAAATTCTTTGGAAAAGGTGACGCTTTTATTGAAAAATATGTAGAAAACCCAAGACATATTGAGATTCAAGTTATTGCTGATAAGTATGGAAATGTTTTACACTTAGGGGAGAGAGATTGCTCTATTCAAAGAAGACATCAAAAAGTAATTGAAATAGCTCCAAGTCCAAGACTTAATGAAAAAGTTAGACGGGAGTTATATAGGGTTTCTACAAAGGCTATGTTTAAATTAGGTTATGAAAGCGTTGGTACTATTGAGTTTTTAGTTGATAGTAGTGATAATTTTTATTTTATTGAGATGAATACAAGAGTTCAAGTTGAACATCCCGTAACAGAGATTACCACAGGTATTGATATTATTCAAAGAATGATTGAGATAGCTGAGGGTGATAAACTACAATTTTTACAAGAAGAGATAAAATTTAGAGGTTATGCAATTGAGTTTAGAATAAATGCTGAAGACCCAAAAAAGAAATTTATGCCATCAAGTGGTACTGTAAATAAATATTTAACACCAGGAGGTCCTGGAGTTAGACTTGATACAGCTGTTTATACAGGATATAAAGTTCCTGCAAACTATGATTCTATGATTGGAAAACTTATTGTTTGGGCTCTTGATTGGGATGGCGCTGTTAGAAAAGCTAGACGAGCTTTAGATGAGTTTTATATAGAGGGACTTCCTACAAATATCCCTTTACATAGGGAAATTGTAAGGGATTTAGATTTTATTGAGGGTAAACTAGATACTAGTTATTTGGATAAAAAACTTGAAAAATTTAATCTTGATGCCATTGATCATATTGAAGAAGAAGAGAAAAAGATGAAAAATATTGCTTTAGTGATAGAGCAAATTAAAAAAAATAAATTAAACGTAAGATAATCTCTTACGTTTAATTAAATATCTATTTACAATAGTTTAAAGAGTTTTGTCTATTTCTATAAATAGGCTCTTTTGAAAAAGAGCTCAAAGCTCTTTCTACTTTTTTTGTAACTACACTATGAAAAGATGATTTATCACAAACAGGGTCAGCCTCATTCATATCGCCTGTTAGGGCATAAGCTTGACATCTACATCCACCAAAATCAGCCTCTTTTTCTGGACAAGTTCGGCAAGGCTCTTTCATCCACTTATCACCCCTAAAAAAGTTAAAAGCTTCACTATCATTCCAAATCTCACGTACTGAAAAATCTTTTACATTTGGAAAGTTTAGTGGTAGAGTATTTGCTGTATTGCAAGGAAGTGCTACACCATCAGGATTTATAGTTAAAAATGTTGTCCCCCAGCCATTCATACAAGCTTTTGGTCTTGTTGCAAAATAATCAGGCACTACAAAAAACACCTTCATATCATCTCTTTTTTCCCTATAATAATCAACTTCCTCTTTTGCTTTTATTAACTGCTCTTGCGTAGGAAGTAAGGCATCAATATTTTCTAAAGCCCAACCATAATATTGTATATTTGCTATCTCTAAATAGTTGGCATCCAAAGAGTTTGCAAACTCAATTATATCCCCTACTTGATGGATATTTTGTCTTGTGATACAAGAGTTAATTATTAGTTGTAAGCCATTCTCTTTACAAGCTTTTGCAAAGGCGATTTTATCTCTTTGAGCATTTTTATTATTTGTAATTAGTGCTGTTGTAATTGCATCATGTGATTGAATTCCAAGTTGTACAGTTTTTAATCCTGCCTCTTTTAGTTTTGGAATTATTGATAAATCACAAGCAACACCTGAAGTTATAAGATTTGTATAAAACTTCAAATCAGCTGCTTTTTTTACTATTTCTACAATATCTTTATTTAAAAGTGGCTCCCCACCTGAAAAACCAAGTTGAACAGCTCCCATGGCACGAGCTTCTTCCATAACCCTAAACCAATCCTCTTTTGTCATACTATCTTTTGTATTTGCAAAATCAAGTTGATTATAACAATATGAACACTCTAAAGGACACTTATGAGTTAACTCTAAAAGCATCCATAAAGGTGGTTTGATTTTACTCTCCATAAACTACCCACTTTCTATTTAAAGCCTCAATTAAAAATGCCTCAACATCTTTTTTTAAATCAGCTACTTGAAACTTTTCTTCAAGTATTTTTGCAATATCAAGTGTAGAGTTTTTACCATCACATAAATTCATAATTTCACCAGCACTTTGATTTAACTGTACCATTCCCTCAGGATATAAAAGTACAAAACACTCCTGTGCTTCTTCGTATTGCAGTTGAAAATGATTATTCACTACAAGTGATTTTTCTAGTTGCATTACAATCCTTTATATTAAAGTATGGTGGTCTTTTAAGCTCATAAGCCAAATATAAAGCATCACACATAGTCCATAAAATATCAAGTTTAAACTGTAATATTTCACAAGCTTTATTTTGTAATTCGCATGTATTAAACTCTTCTAAAGTTAAGGCTAAACCATGTTGAACATCTCTTCTTGCTTCACTTAATCTTTTTTGAAAATATCTTAAGCCATTTGCTTCTATCCAAGGATAGTTTTTTGGCCAAGTATCAAGTCTTTGTTGATGAATTTGAGGTGCAAACATTTCAGTAAGTGATGACATAGCAGCCTCTTTCCAAGGTCTTTGTTTTGCAAAATTTATATAAGCATCTACTGCAAATTTAACAGCTGGTAAAACATATTTATGAGATATTAAATCCTCTTTTTTAAGTCCTACTGCAACACCAAGTTCTAACCAAGCTTCAATTCCACCACCTACACTATCATGGTCAATTATTCTATCTATCCATTTTCTTCTATCTTCAAGGGGTGGATTATTTGACATAATAGCTGCATCTTTTATGGGAATAGCTGTTTGATAATAAAATCTATTTGCAACCCAACCTTGAATCTCCTCTTTAGAACAAGACCCCTCATACATTCTTATATGAAAAGGATGATGAATATGATACATTTCACCCATAGCTCTTAGTTTGGCTTCAAACTCCTCTTTTGATAATAAGTTATCCATTCTTTTAGTCATACTATTTTCCTCTTTCATATTAAATTTCTATACTCATACCATCATAAGATATCTCAATCCCATGACTTATAAGCTCTTTATATTCATCATTCTCTTCATCCAAAATTGGATTTGTATTATTTATATGTATTAATATTTTTCGTGGTTTTTCTAAAGTATCTAAAACTTTTATCAAACCATCTTCTCCATTTAAAGGAATATGTCCCATCTCAGTTCCAAGTTTTTTTGAAAAGTTTCCTTTTATCATCTCATCATTTGTCCAAAGAGTTCCTTCCAATAAAAGGATATCTGCTTTTTTCATCTCTTCTAAAATATGATCTTCTAAAACTCCAAGTCCTGGAAGATAAAACAGTCTTTTACCTGTATTTTTATTTACAACTGTAACTCCTATATTATCACCCTTTCTTGGTTTATCTCTATAGGCTGAATATGGAGGTGCATTTGAGATTAGTGAATGGGCATAAAACTCATATGAAGGCATAACAGGTATTTCAAATTTTGTAGTAGAATTTGCAACAATTTCATGCCAAAAAGTTCCTCCACCATCCCAGTGTTTTAACATTTTCATTAAAGGAAATGATGTATTTAACTCTTCATTTACCTCTTTTGTACAATAAATTTGGTGAGGACATCCCTCTCTTAACATAAGTAAACCCGTTGTGTGGTCAATTTGAGCATCATTAAAAATGATAGCTTTTATTTTTGTTTCTCTTTTTTTCTTTGGATGTAAAAAGGGTGAATTATGAATTTGTTCTAAAATATCTGGTGAGGTGTTAAATAAAACCCAATTTTCACCATCTTCACTTATAGTAATAGAACTTTGAGTTCTTCTTTTAATACTTTTTTTACCCTCTCTATAGCCTTTGCAATTATCACAATTACAGTTAAACTGAGGAAGTCCACCACCTGCACTTGAACCTAAAACTTCTATTTTCATAAAAAAACCTTCATATTTTTTTAATTGAATCTAAAATATAGACTCAAGTAAAAAAATAGAGCTAGAAAAAATCTAGCTCTAATATTTTTAAATCTTATTCGTGACAAATATACATTGTAACTTCGAATCCAAATCTATTATCTACGAACATTGGTGTTTCCCATTTCATCTCTTTGCCCTCCTTTTTTAAATTTTTCGGGTGTTACTATTTATGTAGTTTAAATACGTGAACAGTTCCACCCTGATTGATGTTTTTGATTTTTTTAGCAACTTCACCACCCCATAAAGGAACAGCTCCACCCCAACCTGATACGATTGCAATATATTGCTCACCATTTGTTTCCCATGTAACAGGAGAAGCAACAATTCCAGAACCTACATTGAATTTATATAAAATCTCACCTGACTCATCATCAAATGCTAAGAATTTACCCTCAGGAGTTCCTGCAAATACAAGTCCGCCAGCTGTAGTTAAAACTCCACCCCATAGTGGTGATGGGTTTTTATAATTCCATTTAATCTCACCTGTTAATGGATTAATAGCTTTAAGTGAACCAATATGATCTTCAAAAATTGGTTTAATAGTAAATCCAGCACCTAAGTAAGCAGCACCTTTTTTATAAGAAACCGGTTGATTCCAAATATCCATTCCCCACTCATTTGATGGAACATAAAACATCTCTGTTTTTTTAGAATAAGCCATTGGCATCCAGTTTTTACCACCTAAGAATGAAGGTACTGAAAATACTGACTTACCTTTACTAGCTCCATTTGGATTTCCAGGTCTTCCATCTTCTGTAAAGATTGGTTTACCATCTTTATCAATTCCTTTTGCCCAAGTAATATTTGAAACAAATGGATTTGCTGTAATAAATTTACCATTAGTTCTATCTAATACATAAAAGAAACCATTTCTATCTGCAGTTGCAGCTAGTTTTTTACCATCTTTGTTAAATGAAATTAACTCATTAACACCATCAAAATCCCAACCATCATGTGGAGTTGTTTGGAAATGCCAAACAATTTTTCCAGTGTTTGGATTGATTGCTAATCTTGAAGATGAGTATAAGTTATCTCCAGGTCTTAAGTGTGAATTCCAAGGTGCTGGATTTCCTGTTCCAAAGAATAATAAATCAGTCTCAGGATCATAAGTTCCACCAAGCCAAGTAGCAGCTCCACCTGATTTCCATAAATCACCAGGCCAAGTAAGTCCTGCTTCTCCACCTGTTATTCCATTTTCTTTACCATTTAAGTAACCCATATGTCCTTCAACAGTTGGTCTAGTCCATACAACTTCACCAGTTTTTGCATCTCTTGCTTCAACCTTACCAACAATACCAAACTCACCACCTGCAACACCTGTGATAACCATATCTTTTACAATAATTGGAGCTGCTGTAATTGAGTAACCATCTTTATAGTTGTTTACTTTTTTCTTCCATACAACTTTTCCAGTTTCTCTATCAAGAGCAACTAATTTTGCATCTAATGTTCCAAAAATAACTAAATTATCATATATTGCTGCACCTCTGTTGATAACATCACAACATGGTAAAATAGCATCAGGAAGTTTTGCATCATATTGCCATAACTCTTCACCACTTGCAATATCAATAGCAAACATTCTAGAGTAAGATCCAGTTACATACATAACTCCATCTTTGATTATTGGTTGAGACTCTTGCCCTCTTTGTTTCTCACCACCAAAAGAGAAGTTCCATACAGGAACTAAATTTTTAACTGTAGTTTTATTTACTTGAGTTAATGGTGAAAATCTTTGGCCTTGAAGCCCCATTCCATTTGTAAGTACATCTCCCGTACTTTGTTCATCATTTAAGATTTCTAAATTAGTAACAGGGGCATATGATGGTTTTGTAACCTCACTTATGCTATTATTCATCGTGTTGTTTGAAGTAACACACCCGCTAATTAGTGCAGATAGTGTGATGGCTGCTGCGCTAGTTAGTAGTTTTTTGTTAATCATTTTTTCTCCTTATTGTTTTAATAACAAACTGAAAATTTGTCTGATTGGAAGTATACTTGAGTTGTATAGCTTGAGTTTAGCTATGATTTACTTTTTTACTCTTGAAGCCTACAAAGGCCATAATTAAGGCAATAACTAAAGAAAAACCTAAAATCAAAAACACCTCAAAATCAAATTTTAGATATAAAGAGAAGCGAATTGACTCTACTATATAAGTAAATGGATTGTATGTTGAGATATTAAAAAGTAATATTGATGAGTCTTTTATCTTCCAAAGTGGATAAAGAGCTGAACTTAAAAAAAACATAGGGAAAATAACAAAATTCATAACCGTAGCAAAATTTTCCAACTGCTTTATAACAGATGAAATAAAAAGTGCAAAAGCATTTAGTATAATTGATGAAACAATAATCACAGGAATAGTTACTAATATAGCAAAATATGAAATCTCAACCCCATAAAGTTTAGCAATAATCAAAAAAGTAATAGCTTGAATAGTAGAAACAATTGCTGTTGCAAACATCTTACAAAATAGTAAATAGTTTCTATTTATATAAGAGGTTAATAAAATCTTCATACTTCCCATTTCTCTATCAAATATCATAGTTAGACTACTTTGCATACCATTAAAAAGCAAAACCATCCCCACAAGTCCAGGCACTATATATGTTTCATAGGTAATATATGTCTCATAGGGTGGAATAATTGCAAGTCCTAAAGCTGTTTTAAATCCAACAGAAAATATAAAAAGCCAAAGTAGCGGCCTTACAAGAGCTGAAAAAAATCTACTCTTTTGTTTTATAAATCTTATTAACTCTTTATAAACAATTCCCTGCATACAGTATAAATATTTTTTCATAACTTAGCCTACTAGATAGTTAAAAGTATCTATCAAACTCTTTTTTTCATATTTTGATAAAAGTTCTTGAACTATCCCACTATCTACTATTTTCCCTGATTTTATAATAGAAATATCATCAGCTAACTCTACCTCATCAAATAAATGTGTTATCCAAAGAACAGAAATACCATCCTCTTTTACAAGATTTCTAACATAAGCTAAAATATCAAATCTAGCTTTTACATCAAGTCCAACGGTTGCTTCATCCAAAAGTAAAAGTTTTGGTCTATTTATAAGTGCTCTTAAAATCTCTACTCTTCTTCTATGCCCACCATTTAATTTTCGCACTTGGGTATCTAAAATATTTTCTAATTCTAATTTTTTAATTTGAGAGTCAATACTCTCTAAAGTCTCTTTAAAACTTAAACCCTTTAATGAACCATAATAATACAAGTTTTGTTTAACAGTTAAATCCAAATCTAAAGTTGGCTCTTGAAATACAATCCCAATATCTTTTAAGGCTTTTGAATAGTTTTTTATTGAGTAGCCATTTATATCTATCTCACCTTTTTGAAGATTTTGCAATCTTGTAATAAGTGAAAAAATCGTAGATTTACCTGCACCATTTAATCCTAAAAGCACAAAAAAACTAGCCTCTTTTATGGAAAAAGAGACATTATTTAAAGCTACTTTTTTACCATAAGCAAACTCTACATCTTTGAAGTTTAATATATTTTCTTTCATATTATTACTTTGGAATAACAGCAAGTCCCCAAGGGTATCTTCCAACTTGAATACTCTTTTCAACTTTTAAACTCTCAACATCTATAACAGAAACGTCACTACTTACACCATTTGTTGTATAGAGTTTTTTCTCATTTTGTGCAAACTCCAACTGCCATACTCTTTTACCAACTAATAAATATTTAATCACTTTATATGTTTTTGCATCAATAACCGCCACATGATTTGCAGGCCCCAAAGCTACAAATGCATATTTACCATCTGATGTGAGTTTTATACCAACAGGTTGAATCAAATCTTTGAAAATTCCTGGTATTTTAAATGTGATTTTAGCAATGCTCTCTTTTGATTTAGAGTCAACAACCATAACAGTCCCACCAATCTCACTTGAAGCCCACACCTTATCACCTGTTTTACTAAACTCAATATGTCGTGGGCGTTGGTCAACTAAAGTATTGTGGATAATCTTTTTTGTTTTGGTATCAATCCAGTGTAAAAAGTTTGAGGTTTCAGTTGTATTTATAGCAACTGTTCCATCAGGACTTACAGCCATTCCCTCAGGCTCAACACCAACTTCAATCTGTTTTATTACTGTTCTGTTTACTGTATCAACAACTGTTACAATTGCATCATCTTCATTTGAAATATAAAGCTCTTTTCCATCAGGAGTCAAAGCAAACTGTTCAGGGTCTTCACCTGAGGGTAAATTATAAATAATCTTTTTTGATTTTAAATCAAGTACTTGAACAGTATCATCATCACTTGCACAAATATAAAGCTGAGTGTTGTCTTTGTTTAATAATATCCCCCGTGGACGCTGCCCCACTTCAATAGTGTCAATTACTTTGTTTGTATATGAATCAATTACTGATAATGTGTTATCTTTTTCATTTGATACATAAATTGTATCTGCAAAAAGAAAACTACTTAGTGCTAAACTTGTCATTAATATTTTTTTCATTTTGTTTCCTTTTATTTTATAGTTTCTTATTGTAGAGAATATTTATAGCTTGAGTTTAGCAGGTGGTTTTTATTTTATTATATATAATTTCCACAAATAATATTGACATTGTAAATACATTATGATAGACTATTTTTATGAAATATGAATGGGATGAAGAAAAAAATAGACTAAATCTACAAAAGCACGGCATATCATTTGAAGAAGCAAAAGAGGTTTTTAATGATGCTCTTCACATATCAAAACTAGATAAAAGATTTAGTTATTTTGAAGAAAGATGGATAAGCATTGGTTCAACTTCAAAATATAAAGTTTTAGTTGTTGCCAATTTATTCTTTACAGATGAAGGTGAAGAAATTATTAGAATAATAAGTGCTAGAAGAGCTAACAAAAAAGAAAGGCAAAGTTATGAAAAGTGTTGAAGAAAGAGCAAAATTTGATAATTTTGAATTGGAAGATAATTATGATTTTACAGATGGTATTAGAGGAAGATTTTATAAACCTAAAAAAGTACCTACCTCTATGAGATTGGATGATGATATTTTACTTTTTTTAAAAAAAGAAGCAAGTGAAAAAAAAATACCATATCAAACACTAATTAATAATTTACTTAGAGAGCATATGCAAGTACATGGAATAAAAAAACAAATCAACTAATCATCCTCGCTAAACTTAAGCTATAAACCTTTTATATACTTATTAAAAGTATATAAAGGCGAAAAATGAGATTGATATTATTGACTATTGTTTTCTTAAGTTTTATAAAAGCTGATATTTTAGATGTAAATATTTTATATCTAGAACAAAAAATAAAAAAACCACCTGTTTTATCAAATGTAATCGAAGAACCTAGTGATTTAGGTATAAAAGGTGCGCAAGTTGCCATAATAGATAGCAATAAAAGTGCTAAATTTTTAAATCAAAAATATACTTTAGAAACATCTATATCTTATAATAAAAAAGAGTTAGAAAAAAGTTTTGAAGAGTTTATAAATAAAAACAATAGTTTTGTGATTTTAAATGTGGAAGATGATTTTTTAAAAGAGTTACTAAATCATCCCTTATCAAAAAAAGCCCTATTTTTAAATGCAAGTAGCCAAAATAGTGATTTACGAAAAAACTATTGCCAAAAAAATCTACTACATACAACTCCTAGCAATGCCATGCTTTATGATGGTTTAGCTCAATTTTTAGTAAAAAGAAATTTTAAAGATATATTTTTATTAAGTGGAAAAAATCAAAAAGATATAGAAATAACAACAGATATAAAAAGAGCTGCAAAAAAGTTTGGGCTAAAAATAGTCAAAGAAAAAACTTGGGAAAATAGTAGCGATATTAGAAGAAAAGCTAGTGCTGAGTTTCCCTCTTTTACTCAAGCTGATGATTATGATGTGATGATGGTTTCTGATTATTATGGAGATTTTGGAGAGTTTTTGTATTTTAATACCTGGCTTCCAAGACCAATAGCTGGAACACAAGGATTAAAGCCACTTTTATGGCATAAAGTAATAGAAGCTTGGGGTGCTGCTCAAATGCAAAATAGATTTGAAGCTTACTCAAATAGATGGATGGAATCACGTGACTTTTCAAACTGGATAGCAATTAGAACTATTATAAATTCACTAATGCACACAAAATCAAAAGATTTAAAAACAAATATTGATTATATTCACTCAAAAGAGTTTGAGCTAGGTGCATATTTGGGAAGAAAACTTTCATATAGGGATTATAATGGACAAATAAGATTACCTATCTCACTTGTTCAACCAAGAGCTTTAATCTCAAGCTCTCCTCAAGTTGGTTTTTTGCATCCGCTTACTGATTTAGATACTTTAGGAATTGCACCTTTTGAGATGGAGTGTAAAAAATGATAAAACCTATATTTGCTTTTTTACTTTTTTGCTTAACTCTTAATGCTTATGAAATAGAAGATAAAACAGACTATTTTAAAGTAAAAATAAAAGAGAGAAGTTTTGAAAACTTATATTTAAATTTAAAAGATGAAATAGCATACAACTCTTATATACTTGTTTATGAATTAAATCTTGGAAAATCTACAGCAAGTGTAGCTAAGGCTTTAGATAAAAAAGCAGTAGTGAAAAATGGAATAAACTTATTACTTTGTAAAAATAGCTTCACTTTAAAAATGCACGAAGAGAATATTGATAATATGACCTTTTGCCCTATGATTATCTCTATATATCAAGATGAAACCTCAAAATATATCTCTTTTAAAAAATATCACCCTTTAAAAAAGGGTGATAAAATAGCTAGCGAAATAAATAAAAGATTAAAAGAGCTAATTTTAAATAGCTTAAAATAGATTATTTTATTGGAAGTTCTATATAAAATATAGCTCCTGTTTCACTATTTTTTGCAGAGAGTTTTCCACCTAAACTTTCTGTTACTATTCTATAACTCATATTAAGTCCTAAACCTGTTCCCTCACTATCTTTTTTTGTAGTAAAATATGCTTCAAAGATTTTGGGTAAAATCTCTTCAGGAATTCCCCCTGCATTATCCTCAAAACTAATAATATAAGAATTTTCTTTTTTGATTAAATTGACACTTATAGTAGGATTTTCTATTTTATTTTCAATAAAAGCATCTTTTGCATTATTTATAATATTTATCATTACCTCTTCAAGTTCTCCTGAAACTAAATGTAAGCTAGCTGTTTTATCAGCTATATTATTTATAAGTTTAATATTATTATTGTATAAAGTTGTATTTATAAGATTTATTACTCTATTTAAACACTCTAAAATATTTACATTTTTTAACTCTTTTTTATCTTTTAAAAAGTTTCTAAAAGTCTCAATTGTATCTGACAAATAGTTAGCACTTTTTGTGATTTGTTCCATACTATCTTTAATTTCACTTTGCTGTAAAATATTCATCTCTTGTTTTAAAGAGATAGTAGTAGAAATAGTAGTAATTACAGATAATGGCTGTTTCCATTGATGAGCTATATTTCCAATCATCTCTCCCATAGCTGCCAATTTTGATTGATTTAACATTCTTTGTTTTTGTTCTTCAAACTCTTTTTTACTAGTAATATCATTTCTTTTAGAGATATATCCTGTTATTTTTTTATTTTTATTCCAAATAGGTTCAATAATGGCATCAACCCAATAATATGTACCATCTTTTTTTAGATTTTTAACTTCACCTTTCCAAGTTTTTCCACTTTGAATAGTTTCCCACATCTCTTTAAAAACACTACTATTTGTATCAGGGTGTCTTATTATACTATGTGGTTTTCCGATTAATTCCTCTTTTGTATAACCTGAAATATCACAAAATGCTTTACTTACATAAGTTATATTTCCCTTTAAATCAGATTTTGAGAAAATTACATTATCATCATAAGTATTAAATAGTAAATTCAACTTTTTTTGTTGTTTAATTATTTTTGCTGTTTTTAGGGAAACCTCTTTATTTAAATATTTTGCATAGTTTCTATAAAAAAGATATAAAATTAATAAAATAAAAATAATTAGAAAAATAATCACTTTTATTAAATAATCAGCTTTGAAATCATACACAATAGATTTATCAAGCTTTTTTTCATCATAAAAAAATATAACAAATCCCATTTCTCCACCATGAATATCTTTTATTTGAGTTGTAAAAACTAAATAGTTCTCAAATAAAATTGGCTCATCCAAATACATTAATTTTTTTAATCCAAAAATTTCAGCTTTTTTCATAAGCTCTTTAGAAGCATTTAAATTAGCCACATAATTTTTACCAATAAAAAGTCCTGTAAATGGCTTAATAAATCTATTGGTATACTCTTCATCTAAAACCATCAAAGGTTTTACTCCTACCTCTTCTAAAGCTGTTGCTATGGAGTTAAATTTAGAAATAACCTCAATTATTCCTATAAATTTATTTTCATGAAAAAGTGGAATCATAGTCTTAAAAGTCATATCAAATCGACCGGTACTAATTCCTCTAATAGGTCTTGGATTTTTAATCATATCTACAATATCTATTCTTGCTTTAGCTGCATTATCCCCTACTTTATTAGTCCAACTTCTATAAAAGCTATACCCATCTTTATCAATAATTTGAATCCATAAATTCTTATTTTCATCAAAATTTTGAATATCTTTTATGATTTGTGTATAGTCGATTAATCTGTTATCATTTTTTAATAATGCTCTAGTTAATTTTTCATCTTTACTCAAAAGATATGTTAATGCAAAAGTTTTACCAAATTTTTTTTCAACTTCATTTTCAAAAAATGTAATAAGTTCATTTGATTTTGATTTATATAATTTGTTAGTTAAATTATCAATTTGCTTAGGATAATATAATCTATGAAAAATAAAAAGAGTAACAAAAACTACAATAATAAAATAAAATAATTTCTTCATATTACAAAACCCTAAGTTTATAATTTTTCTTTTTATTAATTGTACTATTTTATTACAAAATTGATTCTTTACCTTTATAGATTAAATTAATATTTTCCAAACTCCTTATAACTATTATTTGAAAAAATAATATAAACAGTTTTTATCTCTTTATTATTCTCATAAGCAGGTAGTGATAAACCTATTGAGTCTTTTGGAATATTTTTAAAATAATCTTTTATAGCTTTTAAAGGTACATTACCCTCAAATACATAATCATCTATTATGGATGTGTTACAAGATTGTAGCTCTTTTGGTACTCCTATTTCTCTTTTTAGATTTTTTACACTCATTAAAGATACTATCTTTACATCACCAATCTCATTTTCCATATCATCAAGCCACTCTTTTGGACACTCACTTGTTACTGGTTTAAAGATTTGCATTTTTTGATTTTGGGCAAAAAGAGCAAAAGTAAAAACTAAAATCAACATCAATTTTTTCATACTATTCCTTCTAATATTTTGGGAAAAGTTTCCAAAATATGGTTTTTTATTTCATCTATTTTTTTAAGATTTGATTCTTGATTATTGTTATTTTCAAAATCTAATATCTTTTTTGTGGGATTAGCACTTAAAAAAATCATTCGATTTGATAAATGAACAGCTTCACTTAAATCATGAGTTACTAAAATAACTGTTGGTTTAAACTTTTTATAAAATGCTAAAAACTCTTTTTTTAAAGCCATTGAGGTAGGGAAATCTAAAGAAATAAAAGGCTCATCAAGTAGTATGATTTTGGGTCTATTTACAAAAGCCCGAAGTAAAGCCACTCTTCTTTTCATGCCACCTGAAAGTCTGTTTGGATAAAGATTTAAAATATTTTCTAAACCTATCATAGAGATTAAATCATCAATTTCACTCACATTTTTTGTTTTTGAAACCAATAAAAGATTCTCTTTTACTGTCAACCAAGGTAATAATCTATCATCTTGAAACATAAAAGAGATATTTGAAAAATCACCTTTTAAACTCCCTTTATAATCCTCTTCAAGATTTGCAATAATATTTAATAATGTAGTTTTTCCACATCCTGAGGGTCCAATTATAGAAAGAAATTCTCCCTCATTTATAGCTATATTTATATTTTTCAATACTACTTTTTTTGAAAAAAGTTTTTCATCAACACAGATATTTAACATCTTATTTCCAAGCTTTTAATCTATTATCAATAGGTTTTAAAATCTTATGTTCAATTAGTAAAATAACAAATATAAAAGCAAAAGAGTAAGCTAAAATAGAACTAATATCAAAAAACTGATAATACATAGATATTTGAAAACCAATACCATCACTTCGCCCTAATAACTCAACAACTAAAACAATTTTCCAAATTAAAGATAATGATAATCTTGTTGTTGCCATCAAATATGGATAGAGTTGGGGAAGATAGATATTAAATATTATCTCTTTTTTTGATAACTTATAAACCTTTGCAAAATCCATATATTTTTTTTCAAAAGCTCGTGTTCCTTCTCTTATATTTGTAACTATTATTGGAACTTTATTTATAACTACGGCTAAAATCGCAGCAAAATCACTAAGTCCAAACCAAATATAGCAAACTATTATTGTAACAAGGGCTGGAATATTTAAAAATAAAATTAACAAAAAATCAAGCATCTCATCTATTTTTTGATAAAAGCCCATAGCTATTCCTATAATTACACCTATTATCATAGTTATAAAAAAAGCTACAAAGACTCTATATAAAGTTATAAATAGATGGGAAAACAACTCTTTATTTGCTATTTGTTGACTAAGATTTTTTAATACATCAATTACACTTGGAAATAGTTCTGAGTTAACAGCTATGGAAGAGGCTTGCCAAACTATAACAACTAGCAAAATTGATAAAATTCCCCTTTGATTTTTCATTTATTTTCCAAATAAAAAATATCTCTACTAAAAGAGATATTTGAGCTAATATAAGAGGCCCCTGCTTCATTTGATAAAATTTTATAAATCTTTTCTAATTCATCTATATCTTTTTCATCAAATTTATTTATAGTTCCTTTTTTATACTGCTGTTTTAGTGAATTAAAAATCTCTTCATTTTTTACTTTCATTAAAGCTCTGATTTTATTCCACTCCTTATCACTACTATTCAAAAACTCCTTACTTTGAGTATTTGCTTTTAAAAAGCTATTTAATAACTCACTCTTTTTAGTTGCAAACTCCTTAGAAAATACCCAACCTACAAAACTAATATCCTCTTTTACTCCAAGCTCTTTTAAAATATCTTCAATATTAATAAGTGCTTTAAAATCTTTTTTTGGAAGTTTTGCATTAAAATGCCAGAAATTTATACTTGCATTTAGTGAATTATCAAGCATCTTTTTATATAAGATTGGAGGTGAAGCAAAAACCTTTTTCACATCATTTTGAAGCTCTTTTCCATAGGTTTTTTTATAATAAGCCCTAAACAAAAGCCAAGTTTTATCATAAACTCCACCTGCAATTCCTAGCTCTTTATCTTTTAACTCTTCTAAACTATTGATATTGGAATTTTTATTTATCATAAGTGTTCCAAGTGCTTTTGAATAGGGATAAAACATAAACTCTTTTTTATTTGCTTTTTGTTTATTAACCCAAATCCAATCATTTACTATAATATCAACTTCATTTGCTTGTAGTGAAATTAATTGGGCATTTTTTGAAGCTAATTTTACAAGCTCTAAATCAAAGCCGTTTTTTTTATCTAAGCCATTTTGTTTTAAAATTTCTAATCCCCAATTAACAGTTCCATAGGCTAAAACACCAACTCTTAATTTTTCATTGGCATTTAAATTTATCAAAATAAATAAAAAACAAAACACTAGTTTATAAAACATAAATCACTCCAAATATCAAATAATGCACTTATTGTATATGATATTTATAGCTTGAGTTTAGCGTTAAAAATATTTATTTTGGCGCTATAATCAGGCTATAAAATATCTGTATAGTTTCATCAACAAAAAAAATAATAAAGGAATTTGTATGAACAAAATACAAAAAATAGCTTTAGCAACACTTTTTTCAACTGTGTTTGCATTTGGTCATGGAAGTGTTACACCTCAAGCAATTGATACAAAAGATTTAAAACCTTTAGGTGAAGAGTGGTTAGAAGAAAATCCTTATAAAGGTGATGAAAAAGCTATTGCAATTGGAAAATATGCATATAGTGAAAATTGTGCTAGATGTCATGGATTAGATGCAATATCAGGTGGAATCGCTCCTGATTTAAGATACTTAGAAGATGGAATTGATGGCGATGAGTGGTATATGGAAAGAATTAGAGGTGGAGCTGTTAGAAATGGTAATGTTTATATGCCACCATTTGAGGGTGTTTTAAATCAAGAAGCTATGTGGGCTATTAGAGCTTATTTAATCACTTTACCAAAAGATTAATTATGAACATTCTTAAATCTACTATCTTAATCTTAGTTATTACTCTATCTTCATATGCAAGAAGTATTGAAGATATTAAAAGTAGTGGTGAAATAATCATTGCTGTTTATGAAGATTTTCCTCCATACTCATTTATTGAAAATGGTGTTGTAAAAGGTATAGATATAGATTTAGGAAAAAAAGTTG
Organism: Arcobacter sp.; assembly: GCA_965662175.1. Taxonomy (GTDB): domain Bacteria; phylum Campylobacterota; class Campylobacteria; order Campylobacterales; family Arcobacteraceae; genus Arcobacter. Next base: position 20,899 of record CBFIGT010000005.1, read on the forward strand.
CAAAATCTTTAAATGTAGAACCAATATGGTACTTTACAGGCTCAGATGAAACACTTGCAGATGATTTAAGAAATGTAATTTGGAAAGGAAATCTAATACATAAAACAAAAGCTGATATTATGTTTAGAGTTCCTTATGATTACGATTATATGAGAATGACAGATATTTCAACAGGTGAGTTAGAAACAGAAATGGTTTCAATAAAAGGACCATATCAAAGTGAAAGTTGGGTTATTGCTACAAATAAAAATAAAATACCTGAAATAAACACTTTGGCTGTTTTTGCTTATCATGATATTGGTGTTGAAATAGATACTCTACCTGACCTTCATCTAAGTGGTTTTGCTAGAGGTTTAATTAGAGATAAAATTAAACACTATACTAACTTTAGAAAAGCAGTTGCTGATTTTAAAGCTGGAAGAATAGATGCCCTTGCAGGTTTAAAATCACAATTAGAGTATCTTCTTGAGTACCAAAAAAACAAAGATAAGTATTACATCAGTGATGGAATACCACAAATGAAATCAAAGTGGGATTTAGCAAGCGCAACTTCAAGTAGCTATAGAGCCCTTAGTTATCATATTGATGGAGTTATTCAAGAAGCCTATGAAAATAAAGAGATTGAAAAAATCTTCAATAAATATGGTGTTGAATATATGCCACCAATAGCAAGGACCCAATAAAAATTATAAGGATTTATCATGAAAGATATATTTTTCGCCCTAGTACTAATCATCTCTTCGCAAAGTTTATTTGCGAAGAATCCCATAGGTTCCCCAACTTTTGATGATATTATAAACAGCCTTTTAGGAAGTGAAAAATATATCTTTGATGATAAAAATATAGTTTTAAAAGTTCCAAATTTTGCTGATAATCCAGTTCAAGTTCCAATTTTCATGGATGCTAAAAAAATCAAAGATGCAAAAAGAGTTATCCTTTTTGCTGATTTAAATCCAATACCTGTTTTACTTGATATGAAACTAAATGGCTTACTTCCAATTATCTCACTTAATATGAAAGTTGCCCAAGAAACACCGCTTCGGGCCTTAGTTCAAGATAATAAAAATCTTTGGCATATAGGAAGTGCAAATATAAAAAGTTTTGGTGGAGGTTGTGCTGTTTCAAGTGATGCTTCTAGCAATACAGATTTTGATAAATACCTAGGAAAAGTAAAAGGTAATATCTTTAAAAAAGATGATATTGTTAGAATAAAAACCTCAATTTTTCACCCAATGGAGACAGGTTTAGTTTTTGGAAATAGTGAATTTTATATCAATAAAATCTCTATTTTTGCACAAAATGAACAAATAGGTGAATTATCAACTTATTCAGCAATAAGTGAAAATCCAAGATTTATCTTTGAGACTACAAAAATAGCAAATAACTATAAAATAAAGTTTTTTGATATAGATGCAAATGAGTTTTCTCTGGATTTAAAATGAAAAAATTAACGATTATCCTACTCTTTTTTAACTTTTTATTTGCAAATGAGTTTGATTATCAACTCAAAGCCATAAATATAGCGAAAAATAGCTACTATTTTTATGGTAAAGAGGAGTATTTCTCAGCTCAAAATGGAGGAGATATAGCAAATAGTGCTTTTATTATCACAAAAAAAAGCGTTATTTTAATAGATACAGGAAGCTCTTATCAATATGGAAATCAAATAAAAAAACAGATATCAAAAATCACAAACAATCCAATAAAATATATAATCAACACCCACCATCACCCTGATCATTTTTTAGGAAATAATGCCTTTGAAAAAAGTGATATTTATGCTTCAAAATTCACCCAAGATGAGATAAGTAAAAATGGTGAACTTTATATAATGAATCTAAATAATTTAGTTCAAAAAGCTATGCAAGGAACAAAAATAAAAGCTCCAAATATGCACCTAAAAACAAAAGAGTTAAATATAGATGATTATATTTTAGAGATTTTATATTTTGATGGACATACCTCAAGTGATGTGGCTATTTATGATAAACAAACAAAAGTACTCTATAGTTCTGATTTGATTTTTAATAAAAGAGCCTTAGCCACACCCCATGCAAACTTAGAAAAATGGATAAAATCACTTGAAGAGTTAAAAAAAATAGATTTTAAAGTTTTAGTTCCAGGTCATGGGAAAATAGCAAAATCTAAAAAAGTAATAGATGAAAATATAGCTTATTTGAAATATCTTCATAATACATTTAAAAATAGTGCAAATAGTGGTTTGGATATTTTTGAAGTATTAGAGATAAAAGTTCCAAAAGAGTTCAAAGATTATTCTATGTTTGAAGAGGAGTTTGAAAGAAGTGTAATTAATCTTTATCCTAAATATGAAAAAAGATAAAATTTTGTTAAGATTATAAAAACTTTTCAAAGGTCAAAAAAATTGCAAAAAGATTTAATCACAGAGTTTGGTTATCAAAAAATAGTAAAAGAGTTTAAACAACTTGCCCAAAAAGAAAAACCCCATTGGGTAAAAGAGAAAGAGATAGCAGCACAACATGGTGATAGAAGTGAAAATGCCGAATATATAAGTGCTAAAGAGATGATTAGAAATATAGACAAAAGATTAAGATTTTTGGAAAAAATCATCAATAACTCAGAAGTTATTGATACAAAAAAACTAGCTCACAAAAGAGTAAATTTTGGCTCAGAAATCAAACTACTTGAGCTAAATAGTGAAGAGATAAAAACCTATACTATTGTTGGTACCTTTGAAACAAATCCAAGTGAAAATAAAATATCAAATAAATCCCCACTTGGAAAAGCTCTTTTAGGAAAAGAGCTAAACGAAGAGTTTGAATTCTCTATAAATAATCAAACTTTTGAGTATGAAATTATCTCAATTAAGATGCACGATTTTTAATAAAATCTAAGATAAGTCTAACTCCAGCACCTGTTCCTCCATAGGAGTTATATCCCCAAGCTTTTTCTCTATAAGCAGCACCTGCTATATCAAAATGAAGCCATTTTTTCTTATTCTCTTTTTTTATAAAATTATCTAAAAAAAGTGCGGCTGTAATAGCTCCTCCCATTCTAGAACTAGCACTATTAGTAATATCAGCAATACCGCTTTTTATCATATCAGGCAGATATCTATTAAATGGTAAAAATCCAAGCAACTCACCTGAGCTTTTTGAAGATTTACCTATTTTTGCTTTTAGCTTTTCATTATGTCCCATTACACCTGTTGTAAACTCACCAAGTGCTACAATACAAGCTCCTGTCAAAGTTGCCATATCAAAAATATAATCAATATCTTTTATCTCATCTTGAGCATAACATAAACAATCAGCAAGTACTAATCTTCCTTCCGCATCTGTATTTCTAACCTCAATAGTAACTTTATTACGAGCAACTAAAACATCATCAGGTTTATAAGCATCTCCACCAATCATATTTTCAACAGCCCCAATAATTCCATGAACTTCATACTCACAAGATAAATCTTTTAAACTATTCATTATCCCTAAAACAGCACTTCCACCACTTTTATCACACTTCATAGAGACCATTCCCTCACCTGATTTTAAACTCAAACCACCACTATCATAAGTTAAACCTTTTCCTACAATAACTATTTTACCTTTTGAATCTTTGGGTTTATATTTTAAATGTATCAATTGACTTTCATGTCTTGAAGCACGACCAACTGCAAGCATCGCATTCATTGCATTCTCTTTTAGGTAATCTTCTCCATAAACTTCACACTCTAAACCATTTTTAGAGGCTATTTCTTGAGCTTTTAAAGCCATAACTTTTGGATAGAAATCTTCAGGAGTTGTGTTTATTATATCCCTTGTCATATTTACACTATTACAAATAGTTTTTGTATTAAAAAGAGTTTGTTCTAGCTCTTTTTTATCTTTTTTACTATTTTTACAATCTAAGAAAATATTTAAATTAGATTTTTCTTTTTTTGATTTATATTTTGTAAAACTATATGAACCTAATATAAGTCCCTCAACAATCTCATTTAAAGCTAACTCTTTTTTACCTTGAATCAATGATATTTTTATATTTTTATATTTTGTTTTATTTAATACTTGAATAGCCCCAGCACAAGCTATTTTCAAATCCTCACCTTTTAGTTTTGAAGCCCCAACATATAGTGTTTTAGCTAAAAACATAGTTTCACCAGCTTTTCCACTAAATCCACTATTTTCTAAAAACTCTTTATGCTCTTTTGGGCAATTTTTTAGATTTTTAACTAGTAAAAGTTCCACATCAAAATCTTTTATATTTTTTAATTCTATATTCATATTTTTTTATCCTTTTTTGATAATTATTAACTATTTATTGTAGCAAAATTAGTTAATTTTGCCCTTTGACATAAAATAAAGATAATTTTGCTAAAATCTAATTTATAAAAAATCAACCTGACGAGGTAACTATGCAACTAATAATAAATGGCGAAGAAAAAAGATTTGAGGAGGGTATCTCTTTACAAGAGATAATCACTACTTTAAAAATAGAAGACAAAGTTATGGCAGCAGCTGTTAATATGGATATTGTAAAAAAAGAGAACTGGAAAGATTATAGACCTGTAAATGATGATAAACTTGAATTACTACAGTTTGTAGGCGGAGGTTGATATGAGCGTTGTTGCTGATATAAATTCGGTTTGTACTTATTGTGGAACTGGTTGTGATATAACAGCACAAGTTCAAGATAACAAAATCCTAAAAATCTATGCCCAAAATGATGGCTATGTTTCCCAAGGAAAACTTTGTATAAAAGGTTCAAAGGGTTATGACTTTGTAGCCTCACCTGAACGTATACGAAACTCAAGAGTTAAAAAATCTTTTATAGAAAAAAACTTAAATGACTTACCAAATGAGTTAAAAGCTAGGGCAAAAACTCTAAAAGAGTTTGATGAAAACTATTATGAAACACCCTATGAGTTTACAACTTCACTAGCAGCTTGGAAACTAACTCAAATCAAAGAAAAATATGGAAGACATGCTTTTTGTGGGATGGGAGGAGCTAGAACTTCATGTGAAAGCTCATATATGTTCCAAAAGTTTGTAAGACAAGCTATGGACTCACCTCATGTTGATTGTTGTGCAAGAGTTTGTCATAGTCCAAGTTTAAAAGGAATGAAACCCCTTATTGGTGAGGGAGCTGCAACTAATCCATTTGATGATATTTTTAAAACAGAAAATATCATCATAATGGGTTCAAATACAACAGAAGCCCATCCAATAGTTTCAAATAGGATAATCAAAGCCTCAAAATCAAAAAGTGCAAGTGTAACAGTAATAGATGTAAGAAATATCCAAATTGGTAAATATGGTAGAGAATTAGTTATTCCTTATGAAGCAAATCTTTTAGTTTTAAATATGATGGCTTATGTGATTTTATCTGAGAAACTTTATGATAATGAGTTTATTGATTCAAGATGTTTAGGTTTTGAAGAGTACAAAAACTCAATTTTAAATGACCCTTTTGCAAACCCTGAGTATATGAAAAATATAAAAGGCTATGAGATTTTAGCAGAGCAAATTCCTGAAGTTGCAAGAGAGTATGCTACAAAAAAATCTATGTTTTTTTGGGGACTTGGAATAACTGAACACTTAGATGGTTCTTATGCTGTTATGGCAGTTGTTCATTTAGCACTTTTAACTGGAAATGTAGGTAAAGAAGGAACAGGTCTAATGCCACTTCGAGGACAAAACAATGTCCAAGGAGCTTGTGATACAGGATGTTTACCATACTTTGACCCTGATTATCAAGATGCAAAAGAGATAGGTCTTATGACACCTCAATTGATTGATGAAATGTTAGAAGATAGAGTAAAAGCCATGTATGTTATGGGCGAAGATATTGCACATATTCATCCAAATCAAAATAAAATTCATAAAGCCCTAGAACATCTTGAACTTATAATTTCAAATGAACTATTTATGAATGAAATTACAAAAAAAGCTGATATTGTATTTGGTGTAAAATCAGCCTATGAAAAAACCGGTGTTTATGTAAATGCCATGAGAAGATTACATCTTTCTCAACCTTTAGTAGAAGCTTCCATGCCTGATGATTGGGAAGTTTTAAGGGATATTGAAAATAAACTAAAAGGTGAGTTTATTTATGAGACTAGTGAAGATGTTTGGAATGAAACAAAAGAAGCAGTTGGAAGTAGATATAGTGGAGCAACTTATCATAAACTCTCAAAAAATAGAAATAGAGGTATGCAATGGCCTATAAAAAAAGATGATACTCCTATTTTACATTTGACAGATTTTAGAACACCAAATGGAAAAGGATATTTTCAATATCATCAATATAGATTAAGAGAACAAATTGAAAAACTTGTACATAATATAGAGACTCCAAAAAATGAGTTCTATTTAACAACAGGAAGAACAATAGTTCACTATAACAACGCAGCTCAAACAATAAGAAGTGAGGCTTTAAACTCAAGATATGAAAAAGATATAGTGTTAGCATCTAAAGAGGATAAAGAGAGAATTGGAAGTGATAATATTATAATGAAAACCCAATACGGGGAAACAGCAATAATGCCTGTAAAATATACAAAAAACATAAAACCAGGAACACTTTTTACAACATTCCATCACCCTGAATCAAAAGTTAATTATATCTTTGGAGATGAAGCTGATGAGTTGATTTTAACAGCTAGATTTAAATCACTTAGAGTTGATGTTGTCCCAGTATAAGGGAAAAGAATCAGAACAAAAAGCCTGTGAGTTTCTAATCTCATCAGGCTTTAAAATAGTAGAGCAAAACTTTTTTGCCAAAAAACTAGGTGAAATAGATATCATAGCCACCAAAGATGATATCTATCACTTCGTAGAGGTAAAATCCTCAGTAGATTATGAAAGTGCCATAAATAACATAACACCCCAAAAACTACATAAAATCAAAAAAAGTACAGATTACTACTTGCAAAGCAAAAAACTAGATATAAGCTTTTGTATTGATGCAATAATCATAGTAGATGAAGAGATAGAGTTTTTAGAAAATATCACCTTATAGTCTCAAGCTCGTTCCCATCGTCCCCCACAATCTCGTTCCCATCGTCCCCGATGGGAATGCATACATAAACTAATACTCTTAAAAAAAATAAACTTACATAGGCATTCCAAAGCTGGAGCTTTGGAACGAGTAGAATAATATTTTACTTCATTAACTAATAAATTTATTAATTATTACATCTTTTTATTATACAATGATTTAGAGTAAAATATAAGGGTTTAAATGAAAATTATTTTTATATGTTTAATAAGTTTATTTTTAAATGGTTGTATTAACACACCCTTGGCAAAAGTTCCTGTTTATAAATTAGACAAGAATTTTGATTCAGAACAAGCAAAACTACAATTAGAAAAAGGTAATAATACAATAAAGGGTAGTGCATTAATTAAACAAAGAGGAGGAGGCATTATAACTTGTGCTGGTAATATAATTTATTTAGTACCTAAAACTAATTATGCACAAGAAAGAATGTTTTATATTTATGGTAACGATGAAAATGGATTTAATAAAAGTAGTTATAGTTTTATTCCAGATGAAAGTGAATATTATAAATTAACAAAATCTACAATTTGTGATACGCAGGGGTATTTTAAGTTTGAAAAAATTAAAGATGGAGAATATTATATTATAACAACAATACAATGGCTAGTAGGATACAATCAGCAAGGTGGTTCTTTAATGAAAAAAGTAAGTGTATCTAATGAAGAAATTAAAGATATTGTTTTAGTTCCATAAAACTTAAAAGAATTACTATTTCAAAACCAAATTAAATTTTATCATTATGGGAAGTAAAAATGTTTAAACTAAAAAATATAGTAATATTGTTATTGCTGCTATCATTTACTGGATGTAATTATTCATATAATGTAACACCAAATTCATCAACTTATAATATAGGGACAATTGTTGAATTTTCAACAAATAATCAAGTTAATTTAATAAATGTACAAAAATCTACTCAAATTGTTTTAGGTACAAGTCCAGTTGAAACAATGAATGCTAATTTGCATGAGTGGACAGATGTTTCAATACAAATATTAAAAAAAGAATTTCTAAAAAGAGGTATTATCTCTGGAGATAAATCTGCGAAAACAATTTATATTTCAGTTGAAAAAGCAAAAATGGATTTAGGAATGCTATATAATTCTTGTGAAATATTTATTAAAGTAACAATAGATGATTACTCCCAAGTTTATTATGGAAGAAGTAATGCAATATCATATCTTGATGCTTCTAGTAGTGCGATGACAGAAGCTGTTACAAATATATTAAGAGATAATACTGTTATCAAATATTTAGTAACTGATAAATAATAAAGCTCAAGCTCGTTCCCATCGTCCCCGATGGGAATGCATACATAAACTAATACTCTTAAAAAAATAAACTTATATAGGCATTCCAAAGCTGGAGCTTTGGAACGAGTAAAAGGAGTAGAAACCTACTTTATAGTCTCATCACTTTTTTCACTAGGTTTATCTTCTGTTTCTTCTTTTTTGGCTTTTTTATTTCTCATTTTTAAATAAACAATTTTGATTATTCTACTCATATTTGTAAAAAACTTAGTTGTATATGTTGTTTCGGTATTTTCTATCTCTTGTCCTAGATTTACATCCAAGGCTTCAGATTTTTTCATGGATAATATTTGTGATGGGAAAACGCTTCTATGTCCTGTCATTAAAAATGCTATGATGATAGATAAAGCTGCATAATGAGCTACATTCATACCAAAAAGTTCAACTGCCATAATCATAGCTGCTATTGGTGCTGATGTTGCACCTGCTAATACTGACACAAATCCTAAAGCTGCAAAAAGTGGAATATAACCATCTACTAAATATCCAAAAAAGTTTCCACTTGTGGCTCCCACATAAAATATGGGAGTGATAACTCCTCCACTTCCTCCAAAACCTAAGGTAAGTGAGGTAAATATTGTTTTTAAAATAAATGTATACCAAGGAATATTTTCATGGTCATCAAAACTTGAGGATAGGGACTCTTTTATTGTCTCAAATCCTAAACCTAAATACTCATCACCTACAATTAGAGTTAAAATTACAATTAAAACTCCTCCTAAAAAAGCTTTTAATAAGTAGTTTATTTTTAGATTATTAGCATAATTATGAATAGCTCTTAAAGTAGTAATAATAAAATCAGCAACAAGTCCAAAAAAGATTCCAGCTAATAAAATCTTAGCTATTAAAACATAGTTAAAATCAAAAACTGTATAAAATGAGATATCAAAATATGTATAACTAATACCAAACATTTTTGCCACAAAAAAAGCTGAAAATCCTGCAACAATAGATGGTAATAAAATATCATACATCAAAGCACCAACTATTAGTATCTCAACTCCAAAAATAGCACCTGCAAGTGGAGTTCCAAATACAGAAGCAAATCCTGCACTAATACCACAAATAACCATTTTCTTTCTATCTCTATTTGAAAACTTAAAAAGTGTAGCAACATAAGAAGCAAAAGCAGCTCCAATTTGTGCTCCAGGTCCCTCTTTTCCTACACTTCCCCCTGAAAATATGGTGATAACTGTTGCTACTAATTTTACAGGTACAACAGATATATTCATTTTCCCAGATTTTTTGTGTACCGCTTCAATTACTTTTTCAGTTCCATGACCTTGAGCACTTGGAGCAAACTTTTTAACAATATAAACAGTAATAACTAAAGCAAAGGGAAGAGTATAATAATAATCAAAAGGTAATAAATCCCTAGACTCTTCACAATACTCTAGAAATTTTAGAAAAAAAGATACGATTACACCAATTAAGGCACCAATTATTGATGAAATTAAAATCCATTTTGTAATACTTGCAAACATAACTGTTTGTTCTGTGAAGTGGTTGTGAACATTGTTGTTATTCATGATATTTAGCTACTTTAAAGTAAGAGGTTTAAAGAAAGTAATTATATCAGAACAAATATTATATCTCCAAGCTATAAAGCCCTAAATATCAAACTTTTTTAAAGATTTTTCTCCTTTAAATACTCACTAAGTGTTTTAAGTTCATCTAAATTTTTAGGCTCGATTTTTAAAATCTCACACATAGATTTAACACCCATTGATAATAGATATTGTAAATTTGAATCAAAAGTTGCCTCTTCTATTACTAGGATTTTATCTTTATGAACTTCAAACATATAACCACCATTTGGGATAGGTGTCATTGATAAGGTTACTGTGTAGTGATCTTTTATAATACTCTCTTTTGTTGAGTACATCAAACCTATATTATAATCTTTTTTTGAAAAGCCATGAATTAGTACAACTAAAACTTTTTGTTCACCTGATTTTGAGGTATTAAAAATATTTATAAGCTCTTTTATTGTCTCATAACCTGGAATTTTAGAATAGACTCTTTGAACAAAATCACCAAAACTAGTCTCTACAAATATTCCAACTATATAAGCAATAAAAAGTAATAAAGCAACACCAACAATAGTCCAAATAAAAGGAAAGTTTTCAGGGTTTAAACCAATAACTTCAAACAAATATCCAGTTACATTTACAACTTTTCCATATATCCAACGAATTATTATAGTTATTGCTACAATTGGAGCTAACCAAAAAAGACCTTTTAGAATTACTTCTAAAACATGATTTTTACCATGCCCAAAAAATACTTTTATTTTATTCCACATTTTTACCCTTTAAAATTGGATTATAACAGTTTTTGAATATTTTTTATACAAAAAAAATTTTAAATAAAAAGTTTTTAGGATAATATTCTATATGGATTCATTACTAATTATAATATTCGCATCACTTGCCATTGCTACAGTTTTAAATATAATATTTAAAAAATTATCAATATCCCATATCTTAGGATATATTATTACAGGTACAATAATCAGTACCCTATTTCATTTTAATGGTGAAAAAGATTTATACTCTTTGGATTTGATAGCTGAATTTGGAATTGTTTTACTTATGTTTAGTATTGGATTAGAGATGCCAATTGAAAAACTAAAACGTATGAAAAATGCTTTAATTTTTGATGGTTTTGGACAAGTTGCAATAAGTACTTTAATAATATTTTTACTTTCAAAATTTCTATTTAATCTTGATACAAACTCATCATTGATTATCTCTCTAGCTTTTTCTTTATCCTCAACAGCAATTGTATTAACTTATTTAAAGCAATCAAAAGATATTTATACACCCTATGGACAAAAAGCAACTGCAATTCTTATTTTTCAAGATTTAGCTGTTATTCCTATACTATTGCTTATTGGTTTTTTATCAAATGATACTATGAGTTTACAAGAGGTTTTAATAAAAACTACACTTTCAGCTATTGGAATTATAGTTTTTATGTTTACTATTGGGAAAAAAGTTATGGAGTGGCTTTTACAGTTTGCAAGCCAAACAAAACTTGAAGAGTTGTTTTTAGCTTCTGTTTTATCAATTGTTATGGGAGCTTCAATTTTAGCTCATAGTATTGGTTTTACTTACTCTTTAGGTGCTTTTATTGCAGGTATGATTATTGCTGAAAGCTCTTTTCATGTAAAAGTAGAATCAGATATTGCCTCATATAAAGATTTACTTTTAGGAATATTTTTCTTCTCAGTTGGTACAAAAATAGATGTTCCTTATCTTTTTTCAAATATTTTTTATGTTTTCTTGATATTTATAAGTGTAATGATAATAAAAGCTCTTGTAATTTACTTTATCATTAGATTTAAAGAGAACAAAAGTGACTCTATTAAAGCTGCTATTTCTCTTTGTCAAGTGGGTGAGTTCTCATTTGCTGTTTTTGCTTTAGCCTCAGCTGATAATCTTTTAAGTGATGAGCTTAGTAAGTTTTTAATCTTAGTTACTGTTTTATCAATGATTATAACCCCATTTATTGTAAACAATATTTATAAGTTAGCTTCATATTTTGTAGTTGAGTTTTATGAGTCTGATAAAATTACACCAATTGACCAAAAAAACCATACTATTGTTTGTGGATATGATACTTTGGGTAGAATTATTTCAAATAGATTAGATGCTGAAAAAATACCTTTTGTAATAATCTCAGATGACTTAAGACATGTTTTATTAGCTAGAAAAAGAGGATTTAAAGCCTATTTTGGACACTTAGATAAAAAACCTGTTTTAGAATCACTTAAAGCTGATGAAACAAAAAGTATTATTTTAACATTAGATAATGTTGCAAAAATAAGACTTATTTCAGAAGCTATTTTAAACTATTACAATGATGCAAATTTGATAGTAAAAGTAGATACAAAAGAGGAAAAAAGAAGTTTAAAAGATTTAAATATAAAAGGTTTTGTTTCAGCTCAACATGAAATAGCAACAATGCTTGTAAATGAGAGTTTAAAAACCCCAAGTGAACTAGCTAATACCAAAGCTCAAACTTCGGAATAGTTGCAACTGCTTTTATAATATCTGTTTTAGAAACAATACCTAATAAATAATGCTCCGAATCAACAACAGGTATTGCATCTAATTTAAAATCAAGCATAACTTTTGCAACTCTTCTAATATCTGTAATTGGGTCAGTTGTAATAAGTTCAGGCAAATATATATCATCAATTTTTCTATCTAATATCTCTTTTGCATTATCTATATCTTCAATGATTAAATTTAATATTGTTTTTTTATTTATCATTCCCAATATTTTTTTTGCATTTGTAATAATAGGAATTTGATTTAAGCTATTATCTTTTAGAGTATAATAAGCCTCTTCTATAGTAAACTCATTTGTAAGTGTTATACAATCTTTTGTCATTATCTCACTTACATGGTAAACTTTCTCTGTAGTATCAAGATTTGCAATTTTTTTATATGTATTTAGAGCTTTTTCTTTATTTTCATCTTTTTTTTTGCCACTGGTATAATCTTGAAATAATGTATCATCATCAGGCTTTAACCTAACACTATTTGGAGCATCTAAACTTTTTAAAGAGTATAAGTTATCAACAGTACTTCTAAATCCTACACTTCCATTATTGTAAACTGCAAACATATTATTTCCTTAACTTTTTTTAATAATAACAAAATATCTTGTGATTTGTATAAAAAAATGTAAATAATTTAATTAAAGATTTAAACTATAAAATAGTATCATTTCAGTTAGTCCAGTTTAGTAGCAACCATCCTATACTTATGACTTGGGAGGAAGAAGTATAAATGTAAATTAAATGTAAATTTAATGTACAACGATAGTTGAACTATTCTGGGTACTTGTATTAAAAATTAGTACGGATAATCCTAACTTACAAATATAGCAAAAACATAGCGTTTTTCTCAAAATTTAGCTTAAATCAAATTTTAATCATAAATTAAATATAATATATAACTAAATTAATGGAGATTCTTTTGTACGAAAAAGAACTAAAAGCAATCAAAAAATCCAATATATATAGACAAAGAACCATTTTCGATGAAAACTTAATTGATTTAGCATCAAATGACTATCTTGGATTATCTTCAAATAAAGAACTTTTTCAAAATGCTTATGAAAGAGTTTTACAATCAAAATACAAATCTCCCAAAGCCTCACTGCTTGTAAATGGATATAGTTTGATTCATAAAGAGTTTGAAGAAAATCTAAAAGAAGCAAATGAGTTTGAAGATGCCTTAGTTGTAGGAAGTGGATTTTTAGCAAATATCTCTTTAATTGAAGCACTTGTTAGAAAAACAGATATTTTATTTATTGATGAAGAGTATCATGCTAGTGGTATTTTAGCAACAAGACTTCTAAAAAAAGAGCAAGTAATAACTTTCTCTCACAATGATTACCATGATTTAGAAAATAAAATAAAAAACTGTAAATCAAATGGTAGATTTATTATTGCAATAGAGGGTATTTACTCTATGGGTGGAGATTTAGCACCTATTGAATTTTTTGAAATATCTACAAAATATGATTGTTTATTAATTGTTGATGAAGCACATAGCTCAGGGGTTATTGGAGATAATCTTTTAGGAATATTTGATTATTATAATATTAAACCAAATAAAAACCATATAAAAATGGGAACTCTTGGAAAAGCTTATGGAAGTTATGGTGCATATATTTTAGCTTCTAAAAATATTATAGAGTTTTTACTAAATAGAGCTAAAGCCGTAATATACACAACAGCACCCTCTTTATTTGATATTGCTTTAGGAAATGAAGCACTTAAATATATTTTAGAAAATGGTAAAGAGTTAAAAAACAAAATAAAAAAACAACAAAAAATTGTAAAAGATATTTTAAATATTGATTTAAAATCCTTAATAATTGCCTATGAAATAGGTGATAATAAAAAAGTATTAAGTATTCAAAAAACACTTAAAGAAAATGGCTATTTAGTAGGTGCCATAAGACAACCCACAGTTAAAAGTGCCATTATGCGGGTAATTGCTAAAATAGATATTGCAGAAGATGATTTAATTAGTGTTTGCAAACTTATCAAAAAGTAAAATTTAGAGGAACAAATGGATACAATAAAAAGATTAATAGCGGGAAATGAAAAGTTTAGAAAAGAGTATTTCCCATATTTTGAAAAAGATTTAAAAGAGAGCGTTAAATTAGGTCAAAGACCACAAGTTCTTTTTATAGGATGTTCAGACAGTAGAATTACACCTGATTTAATGTTAAACACAGAACCAGGTGATATGTTTATTTTAAGAAACGTAGGAAATTTTGTAGCGCCATTCAAATTTGATGAGGATTTTCATGGTAGTGCTGCTGCTATTGAGTTTGCTGTTTCAGTTTTAAATGTAAAAGATATTATTGTATGTGGTCATTCCCATTGTGGTGCTTGTAAAGCCTTGTATAAAGAGATACCTGCAACTAATGAGATGATTCATGTAAAAACTTGGCTAAAACTTGGTGAAAAAGCAAAAGAGAGAACATTAAGAAATCATAAATATACAACTGAAGAAGAAAAATATAGAGCAACTGAGAGAAACTCTATTAGGCATCAATTAGACAATCTTATGACCTATCCTGAGGTAAAAAAAAGAGTTGAAAATAATGAAATCAAAATCCATGGCTGGTATTATGATATAGAAACAGGTAATATAGATTATTACAATAAAGAAGAAGATAACTTTAAACCAATAAAGGATTTTGTACAATGAGCCAAACAGAAGTTAGAAAATTACCAAAAAAAACAATATTTATTATAGTAACTTTAATAGTTGTAACTATTGTTGGTTTCATATTAATTACTTTGTCTAAACAAGTTAAAATGGAAGAAGTGCTAAACTCACTGGGTTATAAAAATATTAAAAATGTTATAGTTTATAATGTCTCTCAAGTAGAAGATGGTGAGACTAAGAGAAAAGGTAGCCTTTATAAGATTGGTTTCCAAAACTTGGATACAAATCAAGAGTGTATAGGCTTAGTTTTTAAAAATAATAATAAATATAAAAAAGATATTGAGTGTAAATAAATGAGTATTATAGAAAAATTAGAAAACAATGATAGATTGAGTTATGAAGATGCTTTAGAGCTTTATGATTTAGATCTTTTTATTTTAGGTAAATATGCCGATAAAATCAGAAGAGAAAAACATAAAAACAAAAGCTACTTCAATATAAATAGACATATAAACCCAACAAATATCTGTAAAGATGTTTGTCAATTTTGTGCTTACAGTGCAAGTAGAAAAAATCCTAAACCATATACTTTATCCCATGAAGAGATTTTAAAAACTGTTGAAAACTCTTCAAAAAATGGAATAAAAGAGGTTCACATAGTATCAGCTCATAATCCAGAAACAGGATTAGAGTGGTATTTAGAGATATTTAAAAAAATCAAAACACAATTTCCTGATATCCATGTAAAAGCATTAACAGCAGCTGAAATTCATTTTTTAAGTGAAGAGTACAATAAATCACATGAAGAGATTATTGATTTAATGATTGAGTATGGTGTTGATTCTATGCCAGGTGGCGGTGCTGAAATTTTTGATGAAAAGGTGCGAAAAAAGATTTGTGGAGGAAAAGTTACTTCACAACAATGGCTAGATATTCATAAACTTTGGCATGAAAAAGGAAAACAAAGTAATGCTACTATGCTTTTTGGACATGTTGAGAGTAGAGAGAATAGAATTGACCATATGTTAAGACTAAGAGATTTACAAGATAAAACAAATGGTTTTAACGCTTTTATTCCTTTAGTTTATCAAAAAGAGAATAATTTCTTAAAAGTAAAAGATTTTTTAACAGGTCAAGAGATACTTAAAACTATGGCAATAGCTAGAATTTTACTTGATAATATTCCTCATTTAAAAGCTTATTGGGTAACATCAACTATAAAACTAGCTCTTGTGGCTCAAGAGTTTGGTGCAAATGATTTAGATGGAACTATTGAAAAAGAGTCTATTCAAAGTGCAGCAGGAGCTGCTAGTGCAAATGGAATGCCTTTAAATCAGTTCATAAATTTAATCAAAAATTCTGGCTTCACTCCTGTTGAGAGAGATTCAGTTTATAATGAGCTAAAAGTTTGGTAATATGCCTAAACTTTTAGTATCTATATTAATAACTTTATCACTTATTAGCTGTTTAAATGCTGCCCAAGAAAAAGAGTCTAAAGAGTGGAATGAGATAAAATCTGCCACAAAAACAATCATAGATAAAAGCTCAACTTTTTCAAATCATGTAATGAAAGATGCAAGGGATGGATTTGAAGAGATAAATAAAAATGAAGAGGTAAAAAAACTCAAAAAAGATTTTTCAAGTTATTATGACAAAATCTCTAAAGATACAAAAACATTTTTAAATAAAATAAGTAACTCAAAAGAGGCAAAAAATATCAAAAAAAAATCTGATGAATTTTGGAAATCAATTTTTGGTGAAAAACCTAAAAAATAACTCTAAAGATTCTGATGAAACTGTAATCCAAAATCTACTTCAATAAAATCTTCATTTTTCAAAAACACAATAGGATATGAAACATTTATAGAGTATTTTTCTTTATTTAAATTATCCAATAATTCATAAAACTGAACAGGTGAATTTAATAAAATATTTACCCTATAATTATAAGTAGAAATCTTCAAATTAAAAGTTGACTCAAATTTTAAAACAGCACTTTTTGGAAGTATTATTTTTAGTTGATCTGTTACTCTTTTTTCAGGCATAAAACCATCATTTATATATTTAGGTAATTTTTCATTAAAAATCATCTCTTTTTTGATTAGTTCATTATTATAAATTGTTACATCTAAAGCTATATTTTTTGAGTCTTTTACTTGAATATTAGAGTATTTATAGATATTTAAAAGTTGTGGCTGAATATCTTTTATATATGAATCAGGACTTATCATTTTACCTGAGATTGTTGAGTTCTCTTTTTTTATCTCTAAACTATCAACAAGCATATCAAAAGGAATTACATCTAATAAAATCTTTATATCACTTTTTATTTGATTATTAAAATTTATATGATTTGGTAGTGCTTCAACTTTTATCTCTTTTTTTACAACTTCACTTTTTACTTCCTCTTTTTTTATGAATATTTCATCAATACTCTTTTTTACCTCATTTTGATAATAAAATCCAAGCCCAGCAAATAAACCTAAAGTTATAAAACTAAGTATAAACCATTTGAAAAATGAACTAGCTTTTTTTATTCTAGGTTTTACATATGAGTATGTATTTGCATTAGATGAGCGTGTAAGCTCGTAAATTGAGTCTTTTAATGAAATATAGTGATAATGTACATTTATTAAAATATCATCTTCTATTGCTTGTATTTGCTCATCACTTAGCTGTTTAATATTATATAAAATATCAATCTTCTCTATAAAATTATTAGTCTTTTTTGAGTAATACTCTTTTAATGCTTTTGAAATAGAGTTTTGTAACTCCAAGGCATAAATCTCATCATAAAGCTTTTGCCCTACCACATCAGAGGTATAAAAGTGAGATTTTTTAATATCTTTAAAATCACTTAGCTTATAGATTTTATTATAAACAATTCTATTTAGTTCATTTACAATAATAATATATACATAATTACTAACAGTAAAAACAATCAAAGAGTTAGAGCAGGGATTTTGTTCTAAGTGTAAATTTAAAATTTGAAATGGTGAAAAAACATAGTCTAAACCTGTAAACTCAAAGTAGTGTTCAACTTCAAAAAGTTTTGAACTTTTTATAACCACATCAAAACTACTATTTAAAGAGGCTTTTTTATAATCTTGTAGTTTTTTATTTGTTTTATTTATTATTTTTTCATCATCACAAAGGCATAGAGTTGAGATATAAGTTTTAGAAATATTTTTTTGCCATTGGTTAAGTTTGCTTGCAATATCTCGTGTTAATATTTCATCATGAATTATAAATGTTGATTCTTCAGATAAATCAAGGTTTTCATTTTTAAGCTTTTTAAAATCTACTTTTAATTGAGTATCTAATTTTAATACACTTATATATTGAGAATCTTTGCTAAACATTCACACCCCAATTTTATTTCATAGCATTTTCTAGAAGTTTATTTTTTATAAACTCTTTAGCTTCCTCTGTTTCTAAATCACCTAAACTAAAAGGCTCACTAACATAAAAATCTAAAGTCCCAAAGGGCTTTGGTACAATAAATTTATCCCAAGAATTAAACTGCCAATATGAACTAGGCTTACAATTAAATGCCAATATCTTAGCATTTGTTTTCTTATGAATTGCAACAATACCATCAGCAACTGAAAACCTAGGACCTTTTGGACCATCAGGAGTTATTGCTATATCATCTCCACCTTTTAACTCTTTAATTGCACCAATTAAAGCCTTAGCACCACCTCTAGTACTTGAACCTCTAATTGAATAAATTCCAAGATATTCAACTGTTTTAGTAATAGCTTCACCATCTTTATGTTCACTAATCATGGCTGAAACTTTACCCTTTGGTTTTAGTTTTTGATAATTAAAAGGTTGCATTAAAAGCTCACCATGCCAAAAAGAGACAATATAAGTTTTATCTTTTAACTCTTTTGGATGGTGAAATCTTTTTTTACTTGTAAGATAAATAAATCTTACAAATAATTGTAATAAAAATGGTACAACTTTAGTCATCAAAAAAAGTTTCATTAATTAACCACTTCACCTTGTAAAGCTGTTCTTGAAGCATTTGTAATTTTAACTTTTACGAACTTTCCAAGTAATTCATCACTTCCTTTTACATAAACCTGACACCAATTATCAGTAAAACCACAAACTTCACCACCTGATTTTAGGTTTTCAACTAAAATCTCAACAGTTTGTCCTATATATTTTTTCATATGTTCAACCTGATGTTGCTTGTGTAAATCAATTACTTCAATTAATCTTTTACTAGCAATCTCATCAGCTATCTCTTTATCTTTTAATTCAAGTGCTGCTGTATTTGGTCTTGGAGAGTATTTAAAGTTAAATATTTGGTCAAATTTAACTTGATTGATTACATCAATTGTATCTTCAAAATCCTCTTGTGTTTCACCTGGAAATGCAACAATAATATCTGTTGTAATTCTAACATCAGGAACCATTTTTTTGATTTTTTCTGCTCTATTTAAGAACCACTCTTTTGTGTATCCTCTTTTCATAGCTTTTAAAATCGATGTTGAACCACTTTGTAGTGGCATATGAATGCATTTACTTATTTTAGGATTTTTAGAAAACTCTTCAATAAACTCATCATCCATATGTAAAGGGTGAGGTGAAGTAAATCTTATTCTTTGAAGACCTTCAATCTTTGAAACCTCTTGTAAAAGTTTAGTAAATGTAGTTTTTGCTCTTTTATCAGAAAATCTTCTTCCATAAGAGTTAACATTTTGCCCTAAAAGCATAACTTCAACAGCACCCTTAGCAACATCTTTTTGGATTTGCTCCACAATCATCTCAGGAGGAATAGAGATTTCATCACCTCTTGTTGCAGGAACAATACAATAAGTACACTCTTTATCACATCCAATAGAGATATTTACAGATGTTTTATACATAGATGTTTCACTTCTAGCAAACTCATAAGTACTTTCGTCATTTTCTATTGAAATCTCAACAGCACCTTTTACATCAATAATATCTTTTATTTTTGATATATTTCTTGCACCCACAACAAAATCAACATAAGGAGCACGTTTAATAATATCATTACCCAAATGTGAAGCCGTACAACCGCAAACACCAATTTTTGCACCATCTTTTTTCTTAGAGTTAAACTGCCCTATTTCTGAAAAAAGCTTTTGAACTGGTTTTTCTCTTACTGAACAAGTATTAATAATAATTAAATCAGCATCTTCCATATTATCAGTTGTTTTATAATCTTTATACTTCTCAAGCTCTGCAATAATATGTTGGCTATCTGTGTCGTTCATTTGACAACCAAGTGTTTGTATAAATAGTTTTTTAGATTCTTCTTTACTCATGTTATCTTTCACTTTTTAAAGTGCATGTACCTCATACATATACTCTTCGTCAGCTAAACCATATCTTACTTCTCTAAAATATACATTAAAACCTTCATCTTCTAAAGCATCAACCAAAGCCATCATATCTTTGTGAGAATTATCTCTATCAAAGTAAAATAGTTTTTGACCAAGCTCTTTTAACTCTTCAAGTATTTTTTCAAATTTTACTTTCTTTGGTTTCTCATTTAATTCGTTTCTTGCGAACAATAATTCCATCTGTTTATGCCTTTTTTCTTTTTTAATTAGCTAAATATTTTAGCTTAAAGTTACTTTTAGTTTTATAAAAGATTTAATAAAAGAAGTTTTAGATATAATAATGTTCTACATTCACATTGAAAATCAAAAATTTCATTTCAATGTTAAAAAGGTTATAAATGGACAAAATTATTGATATATTAGATTCTATTGCTTATGAAAAAGGTATCAAAATTGAAGAGGTTGAAACAGCTTTAAAAGAAGCGCTTATTAAAACTGGTGAAAAAATGGTTGACCAGACTCTAAGATTCGATGCTGAAATTGACAGAAAAAATAAAAAATTAAAACTGTTTCAAAAAATTGAAGTTGTTGATGATGATGATAAAAAACTTCTTGGGGTAGAATTAGATCAATATGGAAATGTTTTAAATGCAGAAAACTTTATCTCGCTTGAAGAGGCTAAAGAGATTGATGCTGATTTAGAGATTGGTGATTTCTTAGATTATGATTTAGAGTTTGAAGATATGGGAAGAAATGCAGCTACTATTTTGCATAACAACTTTGAATACAGAATTCAAAGATATATTGAAGAGAACTTATTATCTAAATATAAATCAAAAATTGGAAAAATTATTAACGGAACTGTTACAAGAGTAGATAGGTCAGAAAATACTTTTGTTGAAATTGGTGAAGTTAAAGGAATGCTTACAAGAAAAAGTAGAATAAAAGGTGAATCTTTTAAAATAGGTGATACCTTAAAAGCAGTTGTAAAAGCTGTAACTATTGACAAAACAAATGGTTTAGTTATTGAATTATCAAGAACAAGTCCTAAGTTCTTAGAAGCTCTTTTAACACTTGAAGTTCCTGAATTAAAAGATGAAAGAATTACTATTGAAGCTAGTGCTAGAATTCCAGGAAGCCGTGCTAAAATTGCCTTATCAACTATGGAGCCTCAAATTGACCCAATTGGTTCAGTTGTTGGAGTTAAAGGTGTTAGAATTAGTGCTGTTAGCCAACAATTATGGGGTGAAAATATTGACTGTGTTGAATACTCTCCAATTCCAGAGATGTTTGTAGCACGTGCTTTAAGTCCTGCTATTATCAAAACTGTACAAATTATCAAATCAGAAGACCCAAGAGAAAAAGATAAAGCTATAGTTACAATTCCAAGTGATCAAAAATCAAAAGCTATTGGAAAAGCTGGTTTAAATATTAGATTAGCTTCTATGCTTACAAGATGTGATATTGAGCTTGTTGAAATTGATGAGAATACGAAAGTTTCTGAAAACTCAACTACAATTCCAAGTGATGAAAAAACAAAAGATACATCTGAATTAGAGGCACTATTTAAATAATGGGCAAAATATTCATTTATGATTCTGTAAAAAAAGAGAAAGTTTTATTTGAAGCAATAGTGGAAAATCAAGCTAGAGTTTATGTATGTGGACCAACTGTTTATGATGATTCACACTTAGGCCATGCAAGAAGTGCTATTGCTTTTGATATGCTTCATAGAGTATTAAAAGCAAATGCCTATGATGTAAATATGACAAAAAACTTTACAGATATTGATGATAAGATTATTAAAAAAATCCACTCAACAGGGCAAAGCTTAGAAGAGATTACAAGCACATATATAAATGCATACAAAAATGATATGAAAGCTTTAAATGTACTTGATAACTCTTATGAGCCAAAAGCAACTCAAAATCTTGAAGCTATGATAGAGATGATAAATGATTTAATCTCAAAAGATATTGCTTATATTATCTCTGATGGTGTATATTTTGATGTTTCAAAAGATAGTTCATATGGAGAGATTTCTAAACGTGCAAGTGATGAAAACTCAATTGCAAGAGTTGAAATAAATAGTGAAAAAAGAAACTCATCTGATTTTGCCTTATGGAAGTTTGAAAAAGCAAATGATATAGCTTATGAGGCACCTTTTGGCAAAGGTCGACCTGGTTGGCATATTGAGTGTAGTGCTATGATTAAAAAACATTTAGCTTATACAAATGAGGCTTTTCAAATAGATATTCATGGCGGTGGTGCGGATTTACTTTTTCCACACCATGAAAATGAAGCAGCACAAACTAGATGTTCCTCACATACAGAGCTTGCAAAATATTGGATGCATAATGGTTTTGTAACTATTGATGGGGAAAAAATGAGTAAATCTCTTGGAAACTCATTTTTCTTAAAAGATATTTTAAAATCATATAGTGGTGAAGTTGTTAGATTTTATCTTTTAACAGCCCATTATAGAACTGATTTCAACTTCAATGAAGAGGATTTAATCTCATCTAAAAAAAGACTTGATAAGCTTTATAGAGTTAAAAAAAGAGTTTATGGTGCAAATGCTTCACTTGTAAATAAAGAGTTCTCTATTAAACTTTTAGAGGCTTTAAATGACGATATAAATACATCAAAAGCTATTTCAATTGTTGATGAAATGATAAACAGTGCAAATGAAAAACTAGATGCTAATCCAAAAGATAAAAATCTAAAAAAAGAGCTTATTGCAAATATTGCTTATATTGAATCTCTTTTAGGAATTGGTGGAAGCGATGCTTATGAATATTTCCAATTTGGTATTGATAATGATACTAAAATCAAAATTGAAGAGCTTATAAATAAAAGAGCTGAAGCCAAAAAAGAAAAAGATTTTGAAACAGCTGATAGTGTTAGAGATGAATTAAAAAACTTAGGAATATCTTTAATGGATACTCCAAATGGTGTGGTTTGGGAGAAGTTTTAAACTTCTTTTCAAACCCTAAAATCTACGCTACTAACAACTCCAGCTTCTCCATTCTCTTTTAAAAATATTGAACTCTCTGTCATTTTTGCATTATCTTTTCCTATTGATTGACTATAATTAAAATCAGTGGCAACTGTTGATAAATATATTGCGCCAACTCCTGCTTGTGCAAGGGTAAGTAATGAGTTCTCACCTTTTTCATTTATTTCCCATACTCTTAAATCTTTAAAAATAGAGTCATTTTCATCAATCCAATTATTTCCATCTTCATCATAAGCTTTTAACTCAGCAAAACCATCCCCAGAAGCTGCACCAAATAGTTCATGTCCATTATCAATTTGGCCATTTTTATTTTTATCCAAAGCTAAAAATCCAACCCCATCTTTAAGTAAAGCAATCTCATCTTTTTCTCCATCACTGTTTATATCAAACATAAAACTCATATTTTTACTAATTGAGTCAAAACTACTAAGATTATCTTGCATATTTATAAGTAAAGGATCTTCAAAATTTGTTGCACCAATACTTATTCTTGTTTTATGCACTTCATAAAACTCTTGGGAGTAAGAGAGATTTAGATTTATATTAAACTCTTTATTTCCCGATTTTATTGTAGCTTGTGCAGAAAACTCCACAGAACTTTTTTGATAATACTCTTCGCTACTTTCATAAACAAAGCCCCAAGAAGAGCCTCTTATATTATTGGTATAAGGATTATTTTCTTTTTGTTCTAATTGTTTATTATCATTTGGATAGAGTTTAACTTTCATACTTTTTTTCATCATTTGTTCAATTAATTGTTCAATAATCCTTTTTTTAACTCTATCACTTGCAGATAACTCTTCTTCATTATTATAAACTGCCTTTGTTGATGTTTTTTGGATATTGCTATTTTCATTACTTAATCTTTGAGTAAAAACAGCTGAACTTATTTTAGAATCATGTTTTTGAATAAAACTACTACTTGCTTGCATATTAACATCATAAGAATCAATTTTCATAGCCAACTCCTAATTTATCTATATTTAAGAATTGTATAGTATAAAGTTTAAAGCTTTCTTTAAAGAAATATATTAATATTATAAATTTTTTGCATAAAAAAAGGGAAGATGAAAAATCATCTTCCCTTTTTTATAAAGTTATCGACTTATCTTGCGTATGCAGCGTCAGTAACGTTTTTAGTATCAACAATATATGGAACTAATGCCATATGTCTTGCTCTTTTGATAGCTAATTCTACCATCTCTTGAGATCTTTTAGAGTTCCCTGTAAGTCTTCTAGGCATAATTTTACCTCTTTCAGACATAGAGATTTTTAATAAATCTGTGTTTTTATAATCAATAAAATCAACTTTCATTTCTGTATATTTACAGTATTTTTTTCCGTACTTTCTTCTTTCAGCCATTGTTTTTCCTCTTTCTAAAACGGTATTTCGTCTTCGTCAATATCTATTTCTGGTATTTTGTAACTATTGTCACTATTCATACCAGCACCATAAGCATTGCTAGTTTGAGCAGGCTTAGACTGGGGGTTATACTGATTTTGAGGTGCTTGTACTTGAGGTTGAGAATATCCACCACCATCTTGAGCTACACCCATATTTTGAGAATCAGATTTTGAATCTAACATTTTCATATTATCAACTCTTAGAGCATGTTTACTTCTGTTAGTTCCATCTTGAGCAGTCCACTGTTCAAAAACAAGTCTTCCTTCTAATAATACTTTAGAGCCTTTTCGTAAATACTGATTAGCTACCTCAGCAGATCTATTGAATATATTGAAATCTAAAAAACAAACTTCATCTTTCTTTTCACCTGTACTAGTTTTATAACTATATGATGTAGCAATTGCACCTTTAGCAACAGCAGCACCACTTGGTAAATATCTTAATT
The DNA here is from genome assembly GCA_965662175.1 of Arcobacter sp. Lineage (GTDB taxonomy): Bacteria > Campylobacterota > Campylobacteria > Campylobacterales > Arcobacteraceae > Arcobacter. Next base: position 46,144 of record CBFIGT010000005.1, read on the forward strand.
CAATATCTCGTGTTAAATTTCCAACCATTATTACTTTGTTATACATTTAGAGGCTCCTTGTTATTAAACTATGTCTTATGCAGACTTTTTAGCTGCTTCTGTACTTAGTGCAGTCCAAGCAGTAACTTCTTTTTTGCTCTCATATTTAATAAAAATGAATCTCATGATATTTTCATTAATTCTATAATTTCTTTCTAATTCTAAAATTGAAGATGTTGGTGCTTTGTAATAAATTACGTAGTAGTAACCTCTTTTATTTCTTTGAATCTCATAAGCTAATTGCTTAGTACCCATATCGTTACAAGAAACAATTTCTCCACCATTTTTTTCAATGTTAGCTTTAACTAACTCAATTTGTGCCACAGTTTCCTCTTCAGTTAACGTAGGCTTTACAATAAACATTGTTTCATAATGCTTAATTCTTGACATATATTCTCCTCTTAGTTTTCGCCGGTATTATAAAAATATCAGCAAGGTTTTTTGTAAAGTCTGAGATTTTATCTAAGTTTTTCTGAAAATTTTCTTAGACTAGCTTGAATATAGGCATTATGGTCAGGTATTTTTGAGGATTTTAAATCAAGTTCTAATTTTCCTAAGAAATCAAAAAGTTCTAAATATTTTTCTGGTTTTATATTTATTGCTAATCTACTCTTTTTTTCCCAAATATTTGAGGGTGGAATATAACCTAAAATCTCTTTTGGATCAGGTGTTCCCATTGTTCTAGCATATGAACTTATCATAAACAATTGATGAACAAAGGCATTAATTTGAGTAGTCAAATTTATCTCATTCATTCCCTCTTCAAGCAAAAAGTGTAAATCTTTTTTTATAGCTTGTCCTGAAAGTAAATTAAATAAAAAATCTTCTAAAGAGACTGTTCCTATCCCAAAACAGTGTATTTCAATCAGTTTTGAAGAGATAGACTCTTCATTTAAAATAGCTAATTTTTTCAGGTCATTTACACATAAATTCAAATCATTTCTATGCATAAAATAGAGATGATTAAGTGCTGAGATTTCATATCTTAAACCTAAGGTTTTAGCCTCTTGTTCTAAAATATAAATTGCTTCTTGGGGATAGGGAGTAAACATTCTTACACTTACACTGTTGTTTTTAGCTGTAAAATATCCACCCATAGCTTTAAAATCAGCATCACCCATACAAGCAAAAATCACTTTACTATCTTGATTTATATTACAAGCATCTATTAAAGCACTTGTCTCTTTTTTATCAAGTTTTTTGTTTAGTTTTATAAGTAAAATATTTTTACTAGCAAAAAGTGAAGATTGTAAAAGTTTATCTTTACAATATTTAAAATCATAATCATCAAAATATATTTTTTCAATCTCATCACCTGCAGCAACTCTTAAAGCAAGCATATTTGCATACTTTTCAATCAAATACTCAGACTGACCATAAAACATATAAGCTGCAAACTCTTTATTTGTTTTTAATATATTATCAAACTCTTTTTTATACATTCTTAATAGTTCCAACAATATTTTTTGTTATTATATCACTTGATTTTATAATGACTTTTATTTTTGAAAAGAGTTTTTCTCCTCTAAAATTATCTAAATGAACTCTTAGTCCTGGAATATCTTTATAAAACTTAGCTACTCCTCTTTCCACATCAACTATTTGAGCTTTAAACTCTTCACCTATATGTTTATTTGCCCATCTAGCATATTTTCTATCTTCAAAATCCCAAACAAGTTGGTCTACTTTTCTTTCATTTTCAGAAATATGTGTACAAATATCATCAATACCACTTGGTATTTTTTTTGTTTTTAACATTCTATGAAGGACTAAATCTGAGTATCTTCTAATTGGACTTGTAAAGTGAGAGTATGAATCAAAACCTAATCCAAAGTGACCTAAGTTTCTTGAAGAGTATTTTGCTTGTGATTGTGACCTAATTATCAAATCATTAATCTCTTCATTAAGTCCTGTATTTTTTGCTCTTTTTTGAATATCTGTTATTGTATCATGTACATTGGATTTCATTTCAGCTTTTATACCAAGTAAATTAACCGAATCAACTAATTTTGATATTGCTTGAAAAGATGGCTCTTCATGAATTCTAAAAATACCAATTCCCTTGAGTTTTTTACTAGCTTCTATATTTGCCAATAACATACACTCTTCAATAAGTTGATGTGATGCTGTTGAGTTTTCTGTTACTATTGACTCTAACTCTTGATTATGATTTAGTTTTAATCTATTTTCACTACTAATAAAATCATAACCTTTTTTCAATCTTCTAGCTCTTATTTGTTTTGTAATTTCATATAAAGGTATTAAATAATCAAATATCTCTTTTTCAATTTGTGTATATTTATCTAATTGTCCCTCAATTACCCTATCAATTCTCCCATAAGAGAATTTTCTATGGGATTTAATAATAGCTTCAAAAAGTTCTGATTTTTCAACTTCTAGATTTTCATTTAAATATATCTTAAATACATAAGAGTATCTATTCTCTCCCTCTTTTAAAGAGCACATATCTTCACTCAAACTTGGAGGTAACATCGGTAAAACTTTATTGGGTAGATAAATTGAGGTTGATTTTAATAAAGCTTGTTTATCAAGCTCACTATCCTCTTTTACAAAATATGAAACATCAGCAATTGCAACATATAAAATATTTAACTCTTTATCAAAATAGATAGCATCATCATGATCTTTTGCACTTGCTGGATCAATAGTTGTAAAAGCTAAGTTAGTCAAATCAACTCTAGCAGGATTATTATCATCCATTGAAGCTTCAACTTCTAAATATTTCTCTTTTCTAATTAGTTCATCATATAAATATAAAGAGATAAACTCATCAATTGAAGCATCTGTTTTATTTCCAATTTTTTCAATAAGTTCAAAAGTTTTACTATTTATAATTAAAACATCTCCCTCATCATATTTTTCCCTAATACTCTCTTTTAATAAAACAGACTCTTTTAAGCTATAAATTGATTTATCTTTTATATAGACTAAAACTGGGCTTGCTTTTGTATATAAAACCCTTTCAACTTTTGCTTTAAATGAACTTCTTGGATTAAAAACTCTTTTTACTAAAATTAAATCATCATTATATGCACCTTTTAGTTCATTGATATCTAGTTTTATATTTTTATATTCACTATCCAAATCATTTAATATTGCACTTTTATTATTTACTTTTAAAATCCCTACTCTATATTTTGAGTTTAACTTATAAATTTCGTTTTCTATATAAACTATTTTTTCATCAATAAATGGTTTTAAATATTTTTTTTCGCTATCATTTAACTCATAATTGTTAGTTAATATTTTTTTAAAAATTGTTTGTATCAATATTTATCCTATTTAAAAGTTTTCTATAATATAATTAATTATCAAAAGGTAAAAAATGAAAATTAAGTTATTCTTCACGCTATTTGTAATTTTTATTACTCTTTCTTCTTATGCACAATCAAAACCAACACTAATTTTTTATAGCGGTATAACCATGGTTAAACCAATTAAAGAGATGGCTAAAATTATTGAAGAGAGATATAATTGTACAATAAAAATATCACAAGGGGCTTCAAAAGACCTCTATGAATCTATAAAATTTTCAAAAAAAGGTGATTTATATCTTCCTGGAACAGAATCTTATAGATTAAATAATTTAAAAGATGGCTTTTTATTAGACTCTGTTTATATAGGTTATAACCAAGCTGCAATATTTGTAAAAAAGGGTAATCCTTTAAATATACAAGGTATTGATTCTTTTATTGACCCAGCTATATCATCAATATTATCTTCAGAAAATGCAGGAAGTATAGGAAGAATGACAAAAACCATATTTATAAAATATGGTGGTGAAGAGTTTTATCAAAAAGCTTATGATAATGCAACTATAATAGGAACCGATTCTAGAAATTTAAATAGAGCACTAATTGATAATAGTGCTGATCTAACAATGAACTGGAGAGCAACAGCTTATTGGGATGAAAATAGTAAACATATACAGATACTAGAAGATGCATCTAAAGAGTTCCCCAAGAAAAAATTATTAATAAATCTACTAAGTTTTTCAACTCATCCTGATATAGCTAAAAAGTTTATGGAGTTTGCAATTTCAAAAGAAGGAAAAGAGATTATGAAGAAGTATGGTTTTTTAGATTAATATGGAAAAACAAAGTCCTGTAAAAAAGCTTTTTTTATTAATTTTTATTTTTATAGTAGGGATTTTATCTTTAATTATATTAAACCTTTTTTTTACAAAACTAACTACACAAATTGATAATAAAAGTTTAAACTTAGAATCTAAAATCTCAATAGCTGAATTTATAGTAACTGATTTATATAAAATTAGGTCAGATTTTTATGAATTAACAGTTACAGCTACAAATGAAAAAGCTAGACTTTTAATAAAGAAAAGAATAAGAGATAAAATAAATTTTATACGTGAAGCCTTAGATGTATTGGAAAATGGTGGAACACTAAAAAGAGTAATAAGATTAAATATAGCAGGTCATTTAGATACTATGAAAATAGTAAAATACAAAAAAGAGGATAAAGATAGTATCTCCTTAGAAGCTATAGATTTAAAACCAAAACTTCAACAAATAGAGGTGATGATTAAAGAGTTAGAAAAACTTTTACAAAAAAGGGCACTTTATAAAGAGAGTAAAAAGTTTGATGACTATTTAAAAAATGAAAAAGAGATTAGTAGATTTTATAAAAATACCCCAAGTTTTTTCATAAGAGTTATTGAAAATAGTTCTAGGTCTTTATATGAGGGAAATATAGAGCTAAAAAAACTTCAAAAAGCTATACTATTTGATAAAAACTGGTACTTTAAAATTAAACTAGTTTTAATAATATTAATAATAGTAACTATTTTATATCTAGGATTTAAAATAGCAAAACAGATAAATCATACCTCTTTAAAAATACTAAAACAGGAGTTTTTTACAAGGGGAATATTAGATGCACAATCAAATATAGTTGTTGTAAGTGATGGCGATAAAATGATTGATGCCAATAAAGCATTAGTTGATTTTTTTGATGACTTTAATAGTTTTGATGATTTTAAGAAAAAACATGCTTGTATTTGTGACTTTTTTGAAAAAATTGATATTGAAAACTTCTTAGTAGATAGGGAAATAGATGGCAAAAAATGCTATCAATATATTTTAGATAATCCTGATATTGATTATAAAGTTGCTATGAAAAGCAAAAATGAATTACGATATTTCAAATTAAAAGCTATCAAAACAAGTTTTGATAATACAAACTCTATAATTATTGTTTCCTTATCAGATATTACAACTGAGTTTAATGTTCAAAATAAATTAAAAGAGTTAAATGATAACTTAGAAAATATAATTTCCGAAAAAACAAAAGAGCTAAAAGAGTTAAATGAAAATCTAGAAAATAGAGTAAAACAGGAGATTGAAAAAAATAGAGCAAAAGATAAAAAACTAATAGAGCAATCAAGATATGCTTCTATGGGTGAAATGATTGCAAATATTGCCCACCAATGGAGACAACCATTATCAGCTATCTCCTCAAGTGCTTCATCTACAAAACTACAACTTGATTTACACTTAGCAAATGAAGAAGAGGTAAAAAAATCATTAGATAAAATTATGGATTATGTACAGTTTTTAACAAAAACAATCGAAGATTTTAGAAACTTCTTTAGACAAGATAGAGAAAAAACAAAGTTTAATATTATTGATATTTTAAACAACTCTATCTCTTTAATTGAAGCTAGTTATAAAAATAATGATATTGAAATTATTACTAATTTTTCTAAAAATGAATTTTTAGCTTTTGCCCTACCAAATGAGTTATCTCAAGTATTTTTAAATATTTTAAACAACTCAAAAGATGCATTAATAAATAAAAACCTTTCAACAAAACTTGTAAATATCAATATTTATGAAGATGAAAATTTTAATATTATTGAAGTTCATGATAATGCATTTGGAATAGAAGAGGAGATAATCACAAAAATCTTTGATCCTTATTTTACTACAAAACATAAAAGTCAAGGTACAGGTATTGGATTATATATGACAAAAGAGATTATCGAAAAACATATGAATGGATTAATTACTGTACAAAATAATAGTTTTACAATAAACTCAAAAGAGTACTATGGAGCTTGTTTTACAATATTCATACCTAAAGAGATTTAAGCTTTTTTATTAAATTTTAGGTTAGTTTTGATATAATCCACCAAAATTATTTACGAGGATTATTTAATGGCATTAAATGTTTATTATGACAAAGATTGTAATATTGAGTTAATCAAGTCAAAAAAAGTTGCTATGATTGGTTTTGGATCACAAGGTCACGCACACGCTGAAAACTTAAGAGATTCTGGAGTTGAAGTTGTTGTTGGATTAAGAAAAAACGGTTCTTCTTGGGCTAAAGTTGAAGCTAAAGGTTTTGAAGTTAAAACTGTTGCAGAAGCAACTGCTGATGCTGATGTAGTTGTAATTTTATTACCTGATGAAAATCAAGCTGATATCTGGAATAATGAAATTGAAGCTAACTTAAAAGATGGTGCTTATGTATCATTTGGACATGGATTTAACATTCACTATGGAAGAATTTCTCCAGCAAAAAACATCAATGTAATGATGGTTGCTCCTAAAGCTCCAGGTCACACTGTAAGAAATGAGTTCACAAAAGGTGGAGGAATTCCTGATTTAATCGCAATTCACCAAGATGCATCTGGTGATACTAAAGAAGTAGCATTATCTTATGCTTCTGCAATTGGTGGTGGTAGAACAGGTATTATTGAAACTACTTTCAAAGATGAAACTGAAACTGATTTATTTGGAGAGCAAGCTGTACTTTGTGGTGGAGCTGTATCATTAGTTCAAGCTGGATTCGAAACATTAACAGAAGCTGGATATGCTCCTGAAATGGCATACTTTGAGTGTTTACATGAGTTAAAATTAATCGTTGACTTAATGTATGAGGGTGGAATTTCTGATATGAGATACTCTATTTCAAATACTGCTGAATATGGTGATTATGTATCTGGAAAAAGAGTTATCAATGCTGAATCAAAAGCAGCTATGAAAGAGATCTTAAAAGAGATCCAAGATGGTAGATTTGCAAAAGATTTCATCTTAGAAGGTCAAGCTGGATACCCAAGAATGAACGCTGAAAGAGCAAATGCTAAGCTATCATTAATTGAGCAAACAGGTGATAAACTAAGAGAAATGATGCCTTGGATTTCTTCAAGCAAAATCGTTAATCAAGATAAAAACTAATTTTAAAGTAAGGATTTTCCTTACTTTATCATCACTTAAATAAATGACTAAAAAAAAATCTCCTAACAAAAAAACAACTAGAAAAAATAGTTCAAAAATAAGTTTTATAAACAAACTTTTAATATTTATCCTAATTTCACTAATTGCAACTATTGCTTCATATTTTATAATTCTAAAAAATCATAAGGAAAATAAAGAACCTACACAGGTAAAAAAAGAACAAACTATTCCACAAATTAATAAAACTACAAAAGAGGAATTCTTAATCAAAAAAGAAGAGCCTATTGTTGATAAATACGAAGAGTATACAAAAGATTTAGAAAAAGATTATATGAATCATAAAGATGATACAAATGATTCAATTAAAATAAAAATAGAAGATAATCTAAAACCAATAAAAGAGATTGTAAAAAAAATAATAAACGATGAACAAAAAATTGAGATAAAAGAAGAGAAAGCAAAAGAGATAATCAAAAAACCAAAACTCTCAATTGTTATTGATGATGTTACATTAAAATCTCAAGTTAAAAAAATAGAAGAGATTGGATATAGAGTAAATATAGCATTTATGCCTCCAACAAGACAGCATAAAAACTCAGCAAAAATTGCACAAAACCTACCATTTGCAATAGTGCATTTTCCACTACAAGCAACAATAACAAGATTTGAAGAGGAAAATACTCTAAAAGTTGGTGATTCTTATGAAAAAATTGAAAAAAGAGTTGCGGAGGTTAGAAAATTATATCCAAATGTAGAGTACACAAATAATCACACAGGTTCTGTTTTTACCTCTGATGAGAAATCAATGGATATGTTTATTAAAGCATTAAAAAAACACAACTTCAAATTTATTGATAGTAGAACAACCTCAAATAGTGTAGCTAAAAAATATACTAAAAAATATGATATGCCATATATAGCTAGAAATATTTTTTTAGACAACAATAAAGATTTTGACTACATACAAAACCAACTAAAAAAAGCCATAGATATTGCAAAACGAACAGGTTCAGCAATTGCTATTGGACATCCCTACCCTATTACAATGGAAGTACTAAAAAAATCTAAACATTTATTAAAAGATTTAGATTTAGTTTATGTAAACCAACTTCCTATTAATTAAACTTATTCTATAATAATTCAAAATATTATTTTGGATAGTTATGAGTAATTTTATTGATTTTGAGTTTGATGAGTTAAAGTATATGAAAAAAAAGCCTGAAAAGCTTTTTTATAAGGGAAATTTAGAGCTTTTAAAAAAACCAAAAATTTCAATTGTAGGCACTAGAAAGCCAAACTCATATACAAAGCAATTTACTCATATATTAGCATCTAGATTATCAAACTTAGGGATTTGTATTGTAAGTGGTGCTGCAATGGGTGTTGATGCTATTGCACATAATGGTGCAGGTGAATATAACACTATTGCTGTTGTTGCAAATGGCTTAGATATAAAATATCCAAAAGTCAACTCATCTCTAATCTCCAAAATTGAAAAAAATGGTCTTCTCTTATCTCAATTTGAAGATGGCTATAAAGCAAGAGTATACTCATTTGTCCAAAGAAATGAATTAGTTGTTTCGTTAGGAAACAGTTTAATTGTAACTCAAGCTGACTTGGACTCAGGTAGTTTACACTCCGTAAATTTTGCCCTAAAACAGAATAAAAAAGTGTATGTTCTAGCCCATAGATGTGGTGAAAGTTTAGGTACAAATAATTTATTAAAAACTAATCAAGCCGAAGCTATCTACGATATAGATGATTTTCTTATGAAATTTGAAAAAAATAACAAAAGAGAGATAAGCGATGATTTTTTAGAATATTGCAAAAACTCACCCTCCTATGAAGAAGCCCTCAAAAAGTTTAGCACACAACTTTTTGAGTATGAATTAAGTGGTAAAATCAAAATAAATAATGGTTTTGTACAACTTATATAACCACTGTTAATTAATATTTAAATATTTAAATAATATTATAGTCTATTGTAATTAAGTGATTAAATAAAAAATATTTTGACTCTTGTTATATTCTCTTTACAAAAGGTTCTTAAATGAAAAGCATCACCATCAAAGTTAAGTTGATTCTACTATTTATAATAATTAAAATTATTCCTTTGTTAATCATCAGTTTTATTGCCTATGAAGGGGTTGTCAAACTAGAAACATATTTAAGTCAAAGTACAAGATTTTTATTTAATGAAAATAAAGAGATTATATTAAATACAGCAAATCAGTCTATTGAAGATAGTATTAAAAATCTAGATAAAAAGTCTCAAATAGCACTAGAGAGATTATCTTTTGAAATAGCTAAAAATGTATCTGATTTTCTTTATGAAAGGGATAAAGATATACTATTTTTATCAAATTTAGAATTAAATCAAAATATACTTAAAAATTTTTATCAAAGTAAAAATAGAGATATTATTCTACATGAAGATTATATTTATGATGATAATACAAACAAATGGGTAAGTAGCGCTGCACTTACCGTAGCTAAAAGAGAAAATTCAAAAGCAAATTTAAAAGATAATGAAAAAGAGTTTAACTACACAGACCCACTAAATTTTCAAACCAAAAAACTACCTATTTATAAAGAGGTTGTATATTTTGATTTAAAAGGAAATGAAAAATATAAAGTTTCTCAAATTAATAAAAATTTAGTAAATATTTCAAATAGAAAAAATACCTATATTAACTCTGAAAACTATTATGAGGAAATCAAAAATCTTAAAAAAGGTGAAATATATGTTTCTGATGTAATTGGTGAATATATTGGTACAAAAGTAATAGGAGATTTTACAAAAGCAAAAGCTGCTAAATCAAAAATAGAGTTTGAACCTGAAAAATATGCTTATGCAGGAAAAGAAAACCCTGTTGGTAAAAGATTTGAGGCTATTATAAGATTTATAAGTCCTGTTTACAAAAACAATAAAAAAGTAGGATATATCTCTTTAGCTTTAGACCATAGACATATTATGGAGTTTACAGATACATCAAATCCAACAAGTACTTATGCTACGCAAAATATCTCTGATGCAAGTAATGGAAACTACGCATTTATGTGGAATTATGAGGGTAAAAATATCTCACATCCAAGGGATTATTTTATAGTTGGATATGATAAAAATACAGGTAAAGAAGCAATGCCTTGGTTAAGTGCTGATATTGCAAAAAAATATGCTGAGTCAAATCTAGAGATAAATGAGTTTTTAGATAAATATCCAAAATTTGAAGAACAAAGTTTAACAAAAAAACCAAATATACCTCAATTAGTTAAAGATGGAAATGTTGGTCTTGACTGTAGATACTTAAACTTTGCACCACAGTGTGAGGGATGGATGCAACTAACACAAAATGGTGGCTATGGTTCGTTTATAATATACTGGAGTAAAGTTTGGAAACTATCAACAGCAGCTACTATTCCTTATTATACAGGTAAATATAAAAACAGTAAAAGAGGTTTTGGTTTTGTAACAATTGGTGCAAATGTTAATGAGTTCCATGCAGCTGCAAATGAGACAAAAAGAAATGTAACAAAAATCTTGAATAAACAAACAGAACAGATGAAAAATATCATTGATGAAAATAAATCAGAAGTTGATAAGTTTATTACAAGTTTAATTAATGAATTATCTTTTATAACAGCAATAATGGTTATTTTAATAATTGCAATTGCTATTTGGATGTCAAAATATATCACTTCAAAAGTTGATAACTTATTAATAGGAACAAAAAAATTCGCTAATAATGAGCTTGATTATAGAATCAAAGTAACCTCAAATGATGAAATAGGAAATCTAGAAAAATCTTTTAATGATATGGCAGGTGAAATTAAGAATTTAATTGTTAAA